>JANNEO010000004.1:0-24589 GCA_031378805.1 Hyphomicrobiales bacterium | reverse complement strand
CGTGGCCGAGCAGTTTCCAGCACTTGGCCGCATTGACGCCGGCGCCACGGTTCAGGCGCTGGAAGCTGCCAAGCCCGACGCGATCTTCAATGTCACATTCGGAGCTGACCTGATCAACTTCGTGCGCCAGGGCAACACGCGCGGGCTGTTCGAAGGGCGGCTGGTGGCCAGCATGTTGACGGGCGAACCCGAATACATTGACCCGCTGGGAGCGGAAGCACCGGTGGGCTGGATCGTCACGGGATATCCGCACCAGGACATCGCAACACCGGAACACACGAAGTTCCGCGATGCCTACCGCGCGAAGTTCAACGATTATCCGCGCCTTGGCTCTGTCGTGGGCTATGACACGGTGAACGCCATCGTCGCAGCGCTTGCCAAGGCGGGCACGACCGACAACGAGAAGCTGATCGACGCGATGAAAGGGCTGAAATTCACCTCCCCCTTCGGCCCGGTCGAGTTCCGCGCCATCGATCACCAGTCGACGCTGGGTGCCTTCGTCGGCCGCACGGCGATCAAGGACGGCAAGGGTGTGATGGTGAACTGGCGCTATGCCGATGGCGCGAAATACCTGCCGTCGGATGCCGTGGTGAAAACGCTGCGGCCACAGTGAATGGTCAGCTTTGGTTTGCTGTACTGACATCGTGCGTCCTTCGAGGCTCCGCTTCGCTCCGCACCTCAGGATGAGGAAAATTGAGACTTTGCAATGCGCTGATCCTCTCATCCTGAGGTGCGAGCCGAAGGCGAGCCTCGAAGGACGCACCAGGCATTTGCCATCGTCGGCGACCGCCTGAATGGACTTCCTCCTCATTCAGACCCTGAACGGCCTTGCTTCGGCCTCCTCACTGTTTTTGGTGGCGTCCGGGCTGTCGATCATCTTTGGTGTCACGCGCATCGTGAATTTTGCGCATGGTTCGTTTTACATGCTGGGGGCGTATCTTGCGGTCACGGTGATTGGCTGGGTGGGCGGGCAAGGTGCGCTCGGCTTCTGGGGCGGCGTGTTGCTGGCGGCCTGTCTGGTTGGCGTCATCGGCGCATTGGTGGAAATCGTCGTCCTGCGGCGCATCTATGCCGCGCCGGAGCTGTTCCAACTGCTGGCGACCTTCGGCGTTGTCCTGATGATCCAGGACATCACGCTCTCTCTCTGGGGACCGGAAGACAGGCTTGGGCCGCGTGCGCCAGGCTTTCGCAGTTTCGTGATGATCCTCGACAACCGCTTCCCGAGCTATGAGCTGTTCCTGATCCTGGTCGGCCCTATCGTGCTGCTCGCCTTGTGGCTGCTGTTCAACCGTACGCGCTGGGGAACACTCGTGCGTGCCGCGACGCTGGACCGCGAAATGGTGGGAGCGCTTGGCGTCAACCAGCGCCTCCTGTTCACCTCGGTCTTCATGTTCGGCTCTTTCCTGGCGGGCCTTGGCGGGGCGCTGCAACTGCCACGTGAGGCCGTGACGCTGCACATGGATCTCGCCATGATCACGGAAGTGTTCGTCGTCGTCGTCGTGGGTGGCCTCGGCAGCATTACGGGGGCTTATCTGGCGGCTGTGCTGATCGGCCTGGTCCATGCCTTCGGCATTGTCTTCTTTCCCAAGAGCACACTGGTGCTGGCCTTTCTTGTGATGGCGGCAGTGCTGGTTGTGAAGCCCTACGGTCTGCTGGGCCGCAAGCCATCAGGGACCGCTACGCGGGGGCAGGCCATTCCCGAGCCGCTGCTGCTACCGGCAGATCTGCTCACCAAGGTGATGGGCGCGGGCCTTCTGGCGCTGCTCGTGATTCTGCCGCCGTTCCTGGGGGATTACGGCGTTTCGTTCCTGACAGAGTTGCTGATTTTCGCTCTCTTTGCAGCATCGCTGCATTTCATGATGGGGCCGGGCGGAATGCACTCTTTCGGTCACGCCGCATATTTCGGCCTTGGTGCCTATGGGGCGGCGCTGGCGGTCAAATGGCTGGCCGCGCCGATGGCCGTGGGACTGCTGGCCTCGCCGCTGCTGGCCGGGCTGGCAGGCGTGCTGTTCGGTTGGTTCTGCGTGCGCCTGTCTGGTGTCTATCTCGCCATGCTGACGCTCGCGTTCGCACAGATCGCCTGGGCTACGGCGTTTCAATGGGTGGACATCACGGGTGGCGACAACGGCATCCTCGGCGTTTGGCCGAGTGAATGGGCCAAGCCGAAGCTCGCCTATTTCTATCTCACACTGGTGCTGGCAACGCTTGGCATCCTGGCGCTGCGGCAACTGATCTTCTCGCCCTTCGGCTACGCCTTGCGGGCCGGGCGTGACAGCCCGCTGCGGGCTGAAGCCAGCGGCCTTGACGTGCAGAAGCTGCAATGGCTTGGCTTCACCATCGCGGCCGTTGCCGCTGGCCTCGCGGGGGGGCTCTTCGCGTTCTTCAAGGGCTCGGTATTTCCGACCTACCTGTCGATTCCCAAATCGGTCGATGCGCTGCTGATGGTGCTTCTCGGTGGTGTCCAGACGGTCAGCGGACCCATCATCGGCGCTTTCGTCTTTGCCGGGCTGGAAGAGCAGCTGATGCGCTTCACAAGCTACTGGCGCTTCGTGCTCGGCCTTGTGATCGTGCTTCTGGTCATCCTTTTTCCCAAGGGACTGGCAGGCACCGCGATGGAATGGCGCGAGCGGCGGTCAGGGAGACATCCGCCATGAGTGTCGTGCTCGAGGTGAAGACCATCTCCAAGACCTTTGGCGGCGTGAAGGCAGTCGACGGCGTATCATTCGCAGTCTCCGCGGGGGAATTGCTGGCCCTGATCGGTCCCAACGGCGCAGGCAAGACCACCTGCTTCAACATGCTGAACGGCCAGTTGAAGCCTGACAGTGGCCAGGTCTTTCTGGGCGGCGAAACCATTGCCGGCCTGCCGCCCCGCGTGGTGGCACGCAAGGGCGTGGGCCGCACCTTCCAGATCACGGCGACCTACGGGTCGATGACGGTGCGGGAAAATGTCCAGACTGCGCTGATCGCCAGCCATTGCGGCGAGTGGCAGCTCCTGGGCAACGCCACCGACCGTCACGGCGCGGAAGCGGATCAGTTGCTCGATCTCGTTGGCATGAGAGATCAGGCAGCGCGGGCCTGCGGCGTGCTGGCCTACGGTGATCTCAAGCGGCTGGAACTCGCGGTGGCGCTGGCGGGCCAGCCGAAGCTGCTGCTGATGGACGAGCCGACGGCGGGCATGGCGCCCAGCGAGCGGATCGCGCTGATGGACCTCGCGGCGGAAATTGCGGGATCGCAGCGCATCGCGGTGCTGTTCACGGAGCACGACATGGACGTCGTGTTCCAGCACGCAACCCGTGTGATCGTGCTGGATCGCGGCAGGCTGATCGCGGAAGGCACGGCCGATCAGGTGCGTGCCAATCCGCAGGTGCAGGCGGTGTATCTCGGCAGCGGCACAACCTATGGGGGGGCGCATTGACGATGGCATATTTGCAGCAGCGCCGTGCGTCCTTCGAGGCTCCGCTTCGCTCCGCACCTCAGGATGAGGAATGTCTTGCCTTGCACAACGGTTCTCATCCTGAGGTGCGAGCCAAAGGCGAGCCTCGAAGGACGCACAGCGCTGCTGCAAGCTGGTCTTGGGGAGACAACCCATGACCCTCCTTGCAGTCTCCGACCTGCACGCCTTCTATGGTCGCGCCCACATCCTGCATGGCGTTTCCTTCACCATGGAGCAGGGCGAGGTCGTGGCACTGGTGGGTCGCAATGGCGCGGGCAAATCGACCACCATGAAAGCCGTGATGGGCCTGGTGCCGCCCGCCAAGGGCAACCTCACGTTCGACGGTCATGCCATCGCCGGGCGCGAGCCCTTCGAAATCGCGCGGCTTGGTCTTGGCTATGTGCCGGAGGAACGTCGCGTGTTCTCGGAACTGACCGTGATGGAGAACCTGGCGGTGGGCGAGCGCCCTCCCCGGGCTGATGCGCCGCGATGGACCGTGGATGCGCTGTTCAGCCTTTTTCCCAATCTGGGCCGGATGAGGGACAGGCCAGGCGGTCAGATGTCGGGCGGGGAACAGCAGATGCTGACCATCGCACGGACCCTCATGGGTAATCCCAAGCTTGTGCTGTTGGACGAGCCATCCGAGGGTCTTGCGCCCGTCATCATCGAGGACATGGCAAAAGCCATCCTGCGGTTGAAGAATGAGGGCTTGACCGTTCTGATTTCCGAGCAAAACCTCCATTTTGCTGCGCTGGTTGCCAAGCGTGCGCTGGTGATGGAAAAAGGCATGGTGCGTTTCGATGGCCCAATGGCAACGTTGATGGCAGACGCCTCGATCAGGGAGCGCTATCTTGCGGTTTGACGAACTGCCGTTGACGCCCCATTTCAGTGCATAACAATGGTTTCAGGGAGAACGACCACATGACGCTGACACGCCGTACCATTCTGGCAGGAGCCGCCGCCATCGCCGCGACGCCCACCTTCGCCCAAGCCTTTCCCAACAAGCCGATCACACTTGTCGTGCCCTTCGCGGCAGGTGGATCGACCGATGTCGTGGC
Organism: Hyphomicrobiales bacterium; assembly: GCA_031378805.1. GTDB lineage: Bacteria > Pseudomonadota > Alphaproteobacteria > Rhizobiales > Beijerinckiaceae > JADCCX01. The sequence continues at coordinate 20,098 of JANNEO010000004.1, read as the reverse complement.
CCGCATCGTGGCAGCCAAGATGAGCGAGAACATGGGGTCGCAGGTCATCATCGAGAACCGCGCGGGTGCTGGTGGCGGCGTTGGCGCTGCGGCCGTCGCAAAATCTGCTCCCGATGGCTATACAATCCTGATGGGCACGATCTCGACCCATACGCTCAATCCGCTCATGGCGAAGACGAAGCTCTTCGATCCGGTCAAGGATTTTGCACCGATCTCGCTTCTGGCAACGATCCCCAGCGTGCTCGTGGTTCATCCTTCGCTCGGCGTGAACAATGTGGCGGAATTCATCGCCCTGCTGAAGCGCGAGCCAGGCAAGCACAGCTATGCGTCCTCCGGCAATGGCACCCCGCTGCACGTGGCGGGCGAACTGTTCAAGCGCCTGACAGGCACGGATATCCAGCACGTGCCGTATCGTGGCGGCGGGCCAGCCATGAATGACCTCATCGGCGGACAAGTGAAGATCATGTTCGACAACCTGCCGCCCTCTGTGCCGCATATCCGCGCGGGAACGCTGAAGGCACTGGCTGTGACGGTGCGCGAGCGCGTACCGGGCTTCGAAACGATTCCGACACTGATCGAATCCGGCATCAAGGATTTCGACGTCTATTCCTGGAACGGCCTTCTGGCACCCGCCGGAACGCCCGCAGCCGTGATCGCCAAGATCAACGAGGAAGCCAACAAGGCGATCAAGGATCCCGCGGTGAAGGCGAAGTTGACCGATATTTCGGCGCTCACCGTCGGTACGACGCCGCAGCAACTGGCCGATTTCATCGCCAAGGAGCTGGCGATCTGGGAACCTGTGATCAAGGGCGCCAACATCACCATCGATTGACGCCCTGTGCAGCGGATTTTTGCGGCCTTCTTCAACTCAAAGCGCGCGCTTGCGCGCGCTTTTTCCACCGAGCACGCGGTTCGGCAGGAATTGCTTCTGCTGGTCATCGCGCTGCCGCTGGCCTGGATCATCACGGGAGATGCCTGGCGCTATGCGGCGCTCATCGGCGCGCTGCTTGTGGTGGTGGCGGTGGAACTCCTGAACACTGCCATCGAAAAACTGTGCGATCAGTTGCACCCTGATCAGCATGACAGCATCGGCTATGTGAAGGATCTGGGGTCAGCTGCTGTGCTGATGAGCCTGCTGATGGCAGGCCTCGTCTGGTGCGTGGCTCTCTGGCAGTGGCTGGACCGGGTACTTTGAACCCTGGTGAAGCTGAGAGGTGTTGGTGGGAGAAGCAGGACTCGAACCTGCGAAGGCGTAGCCAGCGGATTTACAGTCCGCCCCCTTTGCCACTCGGGACATTCTCCCAACGCCAACTCAGTTGACCGGGTGGCTTATGGGGTAAGCCTAGAGAGGATGTCAACCGCATAGCGCCTGTCCGCTCGCGTTTTGCCGATTGACATTGTGCGGCCCTCCGCTCACCGAAAGGACATGAGCACTCCTTTCAGACCGACAGCCGATCGTCCCGGCAAGCCGGCCCACCGCCGCTTCCACAACAAGCCGCCGAAAGCCGCGCCCGGCACGCGCGACGACGGCAACCATGTCCTCTACGGCATCCATACCGTGGTGGAGGCGCTTAAGAACCCGGAGCGCCGCTTCATCAAGCTGGTCGGCACGGAAAACGGCATCCTTCGGTTGCAGGAAAGTGTTGAACTGCCGCTCAAGGCCGACATCGTGAAGCCCGATGATATCGGTCGCCAACTTCCCAAGGATGCCGTGCATCAGGGCGTGTTGTTGATCGCAGAACCCCTGGAGCCGCTTGATCTTGGTGCATTGCCCCGCGATGGCCTCGTCGTGGCGCTGGATCAGGTGACTGATCCACACAATGTCGGCGCCGTCTTGCGCTCCGCGGCGGCATTCGGTGTCTCCGCAATGATCATCACGGCGCGTCACAGCCCGGAAGTCACCGGCGTGCTTGCCAAGGCTGCGTCAGGTGCGCTGGAGCATGTGCCTTTCGTTGAGGTGAAGAACCTGGCCAAGGCGCTCGATTCACTGGGTGAGCGCGGCTATTTCCGCGTCGGCCTCGACTCGGAGGGTGAGAAGGCGATTGGCGAAATCGAGATCCGCCGCCCGCTGTGTCTCGTGCTCGGCGCTGAAGGCAAGGGCCTGCGCCCCGTGACACAAGCAAGTTGCGATGTGGTCGCCCGATTGCCGCTGCCGGGCGCGATCCGCTCGCTCAACGTGTCGAATGCCGCCGCGATTGCCCTTTACGCCGTGACGCAGGGCGCCTGACATAGCCCCTCATTTGAGGTGATGCGTTACTTCAGATGATGAATCTGGGCCGACCCGGAGGGCACCCTGCCGCGCTCATCCAAGAAAACAACCTGCGGCTCCGGATTGAACCGCCGCGATGGCTTGACGCCATAACGCAGATGAACCGCATTGGCCGCCTGGGCTGGCGTCTGCTCTCCGATCAGCTGGAAGCTCGGCGGCGCATAGGGGCGCATCCGCTTGTTGCTTCGGGCCACCTCACGCTGGGTCAAAGGCAGAAAACCTGGTGGCGGGCTCATCGCAATCCGGCCCGAAGGCAGCCGAGTGATCACAGCGTATGGGTCGACAGGATGGAACGACAGTGGCTTTACCGGACGATAATGCCCTGCCATGCCGTAGGTCACTGCCGTTTGGGCAAACACCTGACGGTCTCGCTCGACGCCGCCATAGATCACGGGCTGCCCCTGCGGGACTGGCAATGGCAGAAAATAGGTCGGCAGTACCGGGCGCACCACCTGTATCGGAGCAGGTCTTGCCGGTGCCGTGGGGTAGTGCGGTGTCTGAAGAGGATGATGAATTGTCCGGCCAGGCGGCACTTTCATTGTCCGAACGACAGGATGATCTCCCGCGGTGACCGGAGAGCCAGACAAAAGGCAGGACAGGAAAGCGGAGGCACACAGGAAGGAACGCTGCACGGTTGCAACTCCAGTCGCGGGGCGGCCTCCTCGCTAAGACTTTGTTTACCACATGTGTTTGTGCCGTCAAAGGGTATGAACAGCAATGCTGCGCCGTCGCGGTATTATACGAAAAACTAACTGTCTTTAGCGCCCGTTCTGCTCCAAAAGAAAATGAAGGGTGGCTTGCGAATCTCGCGGGACAATCCGACGTACCGGTCGCGCACAGACGCGAGTGTTTAACCCAGGGAGACGCCAGATATGAGTATGGCAGCGACAACACCGACCGTCGAAGAACGGTCAAGGCCCATGACAAAAGATGAAAAGCAGGTCATCATTGCTTCCTCGGCTGGTACAATTTTCGAGTGGTATGACTTCTATCTTTACGGAGCACTCGCGGGCGTCATCGGTGCGCAGTTTTTCACCGCATTCGATGAGAGCACCCGCAATATATTTGCTCTGCTCGCATTTGCCGCCGGCTTTCTCGTCAGACCATTCGGAGCTTTGTTCTTCGGGCGCTTGGGCGATCTGATTGGTAGAAAATACACCTTTCTGGTAACGATTCTGATTATGGGCTTGTCGACATTTCTTGTCGGTTGTCTGCCCAGCTACAATACGATCGGTGTCGCAGCTCCCATAATCTTGATTGTGTTGCGATTGCTGCAAGGTCTTGCACTGGGCGGCGAATACGGCGGTGCCGCAATTTATGTCGCTGAACATGCGCCGTCCAACCGACGCGGCTATTTCACTGCATGGATCCAGACGACCGCGACGCTCGGATTGCTGCTGTCGTTGCTCGTGATCATGTTCACGACCATCTACGTCAATGCCAACTGGCCTCCGGTAGCTTTGCCAGGCGGTGGCACACGCACCCCGTTCGCTGACTGGGGCTGGCGTATTCCGTTCCTTGTCTCGATCTTCCTGCTGGGAATTTCTCTCTACATTCGCCTGAAGATGAATGAGAGCCCAGCTTTCGTGAAGATGAAGCAGGAAGGTACCCAGTCTAAGGCACCGCTTAACGAGGCGTTCGGTGAATTTCCGAAAATGCTTGTGGCTGTCCTTGGTGGCGTTGTGGTGTTGGCAGTCCTGCTTGCCATGACTGGCTATGGTGGTCTGGCTCTTTTGTGCATTCCCGCAGTCATTCTGATCATCGCAGCCAACATGATGCGTTTTGGCAATGGCCGGATTGCGGTGATTGCTCTGCTCGGCCTCGTCGCAGGTCAGGCGGTCGTTTGGTACACAGGACAGTTTTATGCCCTCTTCTATCTCCAGCAGATTTTGAAGGTCGATAACTTCACTGCAAACGTGATGGTCGCATGGTCGCTCGTCATTGGCACCGGTGGCTTCATCTTCTTCGGTTCGCTGTCTGACAGGATAGGCCGCAAGCCGATCATTCTCGGCGGCTGTTTGCTGGCTGCACTGCTTTACCTTCCGATACAGGCCACCGGTGGCGGCCTCTTCGGTTGGATGTCGTCCGTAGCGAACCCTTCACTGACCAAGGCGCATGACACCATTTCGGTGGTTGTGACTGCTGACAAGAACGAGTGCTCTTTTCAGTTCAACCCCACCGGAACAGCCAAGTTCAGCAGTGGTTGCGACACTGTCAAGGCAGCTCTTGCGAGAGCTTCCGTGAAGTACAGTGTGGTCGATGGTGCTGCAGGCACCCCTGCTTCGGTCAAGATCGGCAATGCGGAGGCAATTGTTTCATCCGATGCTCAGTTCGCCCCGAAGCTTGCGACCGCCTTAACAACCGCTGGATATCCCGCCGCGCTCAATCCATCGGTCGTGCAAATCAAGATCGAACCGAAAGACGGTCTTTGGAACCTCTCCAAAATGTTTGACGTGTTCACCGCTCAAAGACTTGCGATTATCGCAATCCTTACGATCATGGTCATCCTCGTGACGATGGTGTACGGGCCAATCGCTGCAGCGCTTGTCGAGTTGTTTCCGACCCGCATCCGCTACTCCGGTCTCTCGCTCCCCTACCATATCGGTAACGGCTGGTTTGGTGGCCTGATGCCTGCGACATCATTTGCGATGGTTGCACAAACGGGCGATCCATCCTTCGGCGTGTGGTACCCGATCGTCATCGCACTTATGACTGTTGTCATCGGGTACTTCTTTGTTCCAGAGACCTACAAGAGGGATATCTTCGAGCAGGATACCGCTCCGAAGAAATAAGGCTTTCTCAACTTGCCAAGAAAATTGTCAGGGTTCCTGCTTAAAACTGGAACCCTGACAAAGGAAAGTCACGCAATGAACAAGAAGCTTACACTCCAAATGTTGGCGCATTCCACGGCCGCCGCTGTCATTTTCTTCGTGTTTCAATACTTCGTTGTTGGCGCGTCGCTCGAAATGAGTGCATTATGGAGTCTGACAGGTGCGGTATGTGCTTCTTATCTTGCATGGAGGCACCATCAGCAGGGCCGTTAATGACGCTGATTTGAGTATCTGCTGGCCACATACTTAGCTCATGCAATCAAGATATCTTATACAATATGTGTTGTTATTTTTGCCGAGATATTGAATATTCTGGTTGTCTTCGTGACCATGCTTTATGGTCCGACCGCCACAGCGCTCGTCGAGTTCTTTCCGACCCGCAATCGCTACACCACCATGTCGCTGCCCTATCACATCGGCTACGGCTGGTTCAGCGGTCTGTTGCCGGCCACGTCCTTCGTCATGGTCGCGTCATCCGGCGATATCTACTACGGCCTTTGGTATCCGATCGGCTTCGCCCTGATGACCTGTGTCATCGGCCTGCTGTTCGTGCCCGAGACCAACAAGCGTGACATCTTCTGGATGCGACTTCCGTACAGTAAGTGTCCGGGCTGACGTCCAGCACACGGAAAACCCCGGCGTCACCGCCGGGGTTTTTATTCTCAGAGATGCAAAGAGGTCAGGCGACCGCTTCTGCCAGCGTGAGGGTGGCGCGGGCGAACTGGTCCGCCGCATAGCCCTTGGCTCCGTTGCCGATCTCCTCGTCCAGGACAACCCGGGCCATGATGGCCAGGTCAGCCTGGTTCTCGGGGCTGGCGTGGAGGATCGCCATCAGCCGGGCATAACGCTGCCCGCCTAGCGTGTTGGCCTCGCCACCGAGGCGCATCCAGCCGGATATGCCACCAGTCTCTGCCGCCGCCGTGATTTCCGCGCGGAAGCGGTTGAGGCGAGTGTTCAACATCTCGGCTTCATTCCAGAGCGTACCGATGGCGGTCTCCCGCGCCTTGATACTGCCCAGTGTTTTGGCCGAAGCCACAACTGGAACGAGCGAGAGGGCTGCCGCGCCGACAAAAGCCGTGCGGCGGGTGAGTGAAGATGTGGTCATGATGGATTGCTCCTGGTGAATAGGCGTTGGGTGGGCCTGTGTGTTCGTGCGGTTGACATGCGCAGCGTCGGCCAGCCCCCTGCCCGTCTATGCGCCTCTCCGCCGTTGATGTCCTTGTGGAACCTGTGCGGATCGTGCGGTGCATGAAATAAGGCAGAATCGCTGTCTGTGGCCTGAGCGGCCTTGAAAGCCAGTGTTCATCGAGGGCGTGTTGAGGAGAAGCGAAGGCTATTGGCAGGATACGCTGTTCTTGTGGACCATGAGGTCAATCGTGCTCACCACCGTCATGATGGCCTTGCCTACCAAAACGACATTGCCGCCAGGCTCGGTGATGATCTGGTTGCGCTCGCCACCGACCGTGACCTTGGCACCCTTGGCAACATAGATGAAGGATGCGGTGCCCGTGACATCGGCGACGCCCCCGCCCTCAATGTAGATTGCCTGACGCACGCCATTGGCCCTGACATGCCCACCACGACGCACACGAACGTCGCCCATGTTGAGCGTCATGACTTCCTTGTCGTTCACGGATTGGCACTGACCGGACAGCTTCGCCTCGCTGTGACCACCGATCTGGCTGATCTGCGAGAGAGCCCCCACTCCGGCAAGGAGCAGAAGGCAAACCGAAGCGGGTAGCGCCATAGAGCGTTTCATGCACCTAGAGTTGCATAAATTGCTAAATGAGCAATTAATACAACCCTAGGTTTTATCTTGCTTCCTGAAACGCATTATTGAGGTTGAATGCCGGCCTTTTGAACGACATCGGCCCAGCGCGCCATTTCCGCCGTGAATTTGGCTTGATGAGCCGCTGTCGTGCGCTCGGCTGGCGGAAATAGCTCGGTACCGAGATCAGTGAAGCGCTTTTGGATCTCAGGATCACTCAGCGCCTTCTGCAACGCCGCATTGAGCTTGTCGATAATGGAGGCGGGCGTTGTCCTGGGCGCATACATCCCGTGCCAGTTGCTCAGCTCGAAGCCCTTCACCCCGGCGCTTTCCATGGTTGGCACGCCAGGCAATTGCGCCACAGGCGTGGACGACGTCACGGCGAAGGCCTTGACCTTCTTCGATTCGAGGTGCGGCAAGGCGCTGACCGTCTGTTCGCACAAGAGATCGACATTGCCTGCGATGATGTCCTGCGTGGATTGCGCCGCACCGCGATAAGGCACCTGCGTCACCTCCGCGCCGATGCCCTGGCTGAGGAGCACGGCACACAGATGCGATCCCGCACCGACTCCGGAATGGGCCATCGTCACCTTGCCGTTGGCTTTGCGGATGGTAGCTATCATCTCCTGCGCTGTCGTTGCGTCGAAGCCAAGCCTGCCCGTGATGACGTAGGGGCCAGTGTTGATCAATCCAATGGTCGCAAAAGCCGCATCGGGCTTATAGGGCAGTGTCTTGTAGAGCGAGGCCGATGCGGCGATGGCAAGGTGATGCACCAGGAGGGTGTGGCCGTCGGCATCCGACTTGGCGAGGCGAGCTGCGCCAGTGGTTCCCCCCGCGCCCGCCACGTTCTCGACGATGAACTGCTGGCCCAGGGTATCCCCCATCGACTTGCCTACCAGGCGGGCAATCGTATCCGAAGGACCACCTGCGGCGAACGGCACGATCAGCGTGATCGGTTTGGTGGGATAGGCCGATTGCGCCATCGCGCAGCTGGCGGACAGCGCGAACGCGATTGTTGTCGTCATCAGTCGCATCATGGTTTCCTTCAGATTCCGATGGGGAGGCTCGAATGTCGCATGAGCCTGTTATTGCGGCTCGACGCCAGCGGCTTTCACGACACCCGCCCAATGCTTGACCTCACGCTCGAGCTTGGCTTGCAGGGCCGCTGGAGAACGCTGATCCGCTGGAAACAGCACGGTTCCCAGATCAGTGAAGCGCTTCTGAACTTCAGCATCGGCCAAAGCCTTCTGCAGCGCGGCGTTCAGCCGGTCCACGACGTCCTTCGGCATTCCCTTCGGGCCGTAGACGCCGTGCCACACAGAGAGATCATAGCCAGGCAGTTCCGACGCCACCGTGGGCAACTTCGGCAATTGGACGATCGGCACAGGTGATGTCACGCCAAAAGCCTTGACGGTGCCTGCCTCGATTTGGGGCAAGGCGTTTGTCGTCTGGTCGCACAGGACGTCGACCTGTCCGCCTACGACATCATTGAGCGCAGGCCCCGTGCCGCGATAAGGCACGAAGTTGAATGTGGTTCCCAGTGCCTGGCTCAACATCAGGCCACACAAATGCGAACCTGATCCGATACCCGCGTGTGCCACGTTGGTTTTCGGCCCTTCAGCCTTCAGGCGCACGAGCATGTCCTTCAATGCCTCTGCCGGGTATTCCTTCTTGGAGATCAGCACGAACGGACCGTAGTTGACGAGACCGACCGGTTCGAACGCGGTGACCGTGTCATATCCCGGGCTCTTGTAAAGCGAAGCGCCTGCCGACAGGGCCACGTGATGGATCAGCAGCGTGTAACCGTCTGGCGCCGACTTAGCGACACGGGCCGCGCCCGTGGTGCCACCAGCACCCGCCACGTTCTCGATCACAATCTGCTGCCCCAAGGTTTCCGACAGGCTTCTGGACACCAGTCGCGCAATCAAATCGGATGGACCACCCGCCGCATAGGGCACGACAAAGGTAATCGGTTTGTTGGGATAGCCCTGTCCAAGGACGGGTGACACAAAAGCCGCGGTTGCAACCGCGATCATTGGCAGAATATGGCGCATGGAGTCCTCCTCTGCCTAACTTGGGGCAGCCATCGCCTTTCGTCCAGCCCGGGAGACACGGATTGCGGAGTTGCACAGGCGCATGAGTGGCACTACCGGTTGCACCATGAACACGCTGTCCATCGCAACCTGGAACGTCAACTCCGTGCGCCAGCGCATCGCGCATCTCACACGATGGCTGGCGGAGAAGCAGCCTGATGTCGTCTGCCTCCAGGAGATCAAGACGGTCGATGACAGCTTCCCGGCCCTCGAGATAGAGGCGCTGGGCTATCATGTGGCAGTGCATGGCCAGAAGACCTTCAACGGTGTGGCGCTGCTTTCGAAGCATCGTATCGAGGATGTCCGAAGGGGGCTGCCTGGCGATCCGGCGGATGAGCAGGCCCGCTACATCGAAGCGACGGTTTCCGTGGAGAGCGGTGTGTTCCGCATCGCGTCGATCTACCTGCCCAATGGCAACCCGGCACCGGGCGACAAATACGACTACAAGCTGCGGTGGATGGAGCGTTTGCGGCTTCATGCGGCTGGCTTGCTTGACCAGGAGGAGCCGCTGGTGCTGGCCGGTGACTACAACGTCATTCCAGAGGCCAAGGACTGTTTTGACCCCAAGGTCTGGGCCAATGACGCATTGTTCCTGCCGGAAACCCGCGCCGCCTTCCAGAGGCTCAAGGCGCTCGGCCTCACCGAAGCCGTGCGGGCCACGACAGACGCGGAGAAACTCTACACGTTCTGGGACTATCAGGCCGGTGCCTGGCCCCGCAACAACGGCATCCGCATCGATCACCTTCTGATGTCACCGCAAGCGGCTGACCGACTGGTTGAAACCGTGATCGACAAGGACGAAAGAGACCGCGACAAGCCATCGGATCACGTGCCCGTGAGAGCAATCTTCCGGATCTGAGCGGCGGTCAGCGTCGCTCGCTGGCACGCGACAGACGCTCGGCATAGGTACTGGCCTGACGCCTGTCGTCGTCGGTCGCCAGTTCCTGCGCCTTGCGGTGCATGTCCAGCACCCAGGCGTCGCGCGGCGGCTTGGCGCTGTCTCTGGCCACCTGGAGCCAGGCAAGGCCCCGGCCGACATGGCGCGGCGTGCCCTCTCCTGTCACCAGCAGCCAGCCCAACCGCGCCTGGGCATAAGTGTGCCCCTTTTCTGCCGCAAGGCTGAGCCAGCGCATGGCCACGCGTGGTTCTGCACGTCCGGCCGCGCCCGCCAGCAGCATCCGCGCCAGCTGATACTGCGCCTCGGAGTGGCCGTAATAGGTCGCGGCGTAGTTGAATGCCTTCTGGGCCTGAAGCGGATTGGGCTTGACCGCACTTTGCGGGATGCCTTCCAGCCAGTAGGTGCCAAGCGCCACGAAGGCATTGGCGACCACGCCGGCGTGCATCGAATCGCGGCTTTCGTCACCTCGGGCATCGGCAATGCGGGAGAACAGGGAAAACGCCCTGAAATCATCCTGATTGACACCGTCACCCTCGGCATACATCCGGCCCAGCTTCCACTGCGCCAGGATATCGCCCTGTTCGGCCGCCTTCTCCAGCTGGCGCAGAGCGGCCTGCTTGTCGCCCGACCGGTAGGTCAGGGCAAAGCCGCGCCACATCTCGCGCATCTTGCTGTCCACGCCCAGATCGGGCAGCGCAGGCAAAGACGGCAGCGCCTGCATCCGGCGTTCCGACGGCACGGCGTCAGGATCAGTGCCTTTCACCTCGAACGCACGCGCTGCTGTTCCGCCCAGCGTGAGGGAGGTCAGCAGGGCAAGCGCCAGAGTGGGTTCAGATATCCGCATAGCAGTGCTTTTCACCTTCGCCACCGGGATGCGTGACCGCACCATCTTTTGCGGAACCGACGCCCTGCGCGAATTTCCAGATCGCGCCGGAGCCATAATCGGTTTCCCGGGGTTTCCAGAGCTTACGACGCGCCTCCAATTCGGCATCCGTAAGGCGAACCTCGAGCTTTCCTGTGATGGCATCGAGGTGAATGATGTCACCGTCCTTCAACAAGCCGATGGGACCGCCAACCGCTGCCTCGGGGCCAACATGGCCGACGCAGAAGCCACGTGTCGCGCCGGAGAAACGACCATCCGTGATGAGGGCCACCTTGTCGCCCATGCCCTGGCCGTAGAGCGAAGCCGTGGTCGCCAGCATTTCGCGCATACCTGGTCCGCCCTTGGGGCCTTCGTAGCGGATGACGAGCACATCGCCTTCCTTGTACTGCTTCTTCTTCACGGCCTCGAAGCACAGCTCCTCGTTGTCGAAGCAACGGGCTGGACCAGTGAAAACCTGCTTGTCTTTCGGCATTCCGGCAACCTTGACGATGGCACCCTCCGGAGCCAGGTTGCCCTTCAGGCCAACGACGCCACCCGTGATGGTGATCGGCTTGGCGGTGGTGTAGATCACGTCCTGTTCCGGGTTCCATTTCACCGACGCCAGGTTCTCGGCAATGGTGCGGCCGGTGACCGTCATGCAGTCGCCGTGGAGGTAGCCACCATCCAGCAGCGACTTCATGATCAGCGGAATGCCACCTACCTCGAACAGGTCTTTCGCTACATATTTTCCGCCTGGCTTCATGTCGGCGATGTAGGGCGTACGCTTGAAGATTTCGGCCACGTCGAAGAGGTCGAATTTTATGCCGCATTCATGCGCGATGGCAGGCAGGTGCAGGGCCGCGTTGGTGGAGCCGCCCGAGGCGGCAACAGACATTGCGGCATTCTCCAGCGCCTTGCGGGTCACGATGTCGCGCGGGCGAATGTTGCGGGCGATCAGTTCCATGATCATCTCGCCAGCCGTCATGCAGAACTGGTCGCGGATTTCGTAGGGTGCAGGCGCACCAGCAGAATAGGGCAGCGCCAGGCCGATGGCTTCCGACACGGTGGCCATGGTGTTGGCCGTGAACTGGGCGCCGCAGGCTCCAGCGGATGGGCAGGCTTTCTGCTCCAGTTCTTCGAGATCCTCATTCGACATGTCGCCGACCGAATGTTTGCCGACGGCCTCGAACACGTCCTGCACCGTCACGGGCTTGCCCTTGAAGGTGCCAGGCAGGATGGAGCCACCGTAGATGAAGATCGACGGAACGTTGAGGCGCACCATCGCCATCATCATGCCGGGCAAGCTCTTGTCGCAGCCTGCGAGGCCGACCAGCGCATCATAGCTGTGGCCGCGCATGGTGAGTTCGACAGAATCAGCGATGACTTCGCGCGACACCAGCGATGATTTCATGCCCTGGTGTCCCATGGCGATGCCATCGGTGACACTGATGGTGCAGAACTCGCGGGCAGTGCCCCTGGCAGCGGCGACGCCCTTCTTCACGGCCTGGGCCTGGCGCATAAGGGCGATGTTGCAGGGAGCCGCCTCATTCCAGCAGGAGGCCACGCCGACGAAGGGCTGACTCATCTGCTTCCGGGTCAGACCCATGGCGTAGTAATAGGAACGATGCGGCGCACGCTCTGGCCCCTCGGTGACGTGCCGGGAGGGGAGTTTCGACTTGTTGAATACGTGCGCGTCCATGGATGTCTTTCCGAAACTGCCCAACCGTTTTGGCGATCGGGAGCGATAGTCTCTCGCCAGACCCATTTCCGGCTGTATCTGGGATGCCACGCGGGATTGGCAGCCGACAACCGGAATCTGGGGCGATCACCTCATTCCGAAGAGATGCTCGGCGCGTCTGTGAGCGCACCAAATACCTGAAAGAAATGAACGCGTTATCAATATGATTGGGAGGCGCTTACATCGTGGCGGGATTGCGGCAGACCGCACCACGGTTCAGATGTGAACTCAGAACATTTCAGGGTGTTGCGAACAGGCAACAGAGGTGTGCGCCACTGCGCCCTACAACACCAGTGGCAACACAAAGAACCCGCCAATCACGAAAAACAGCAGGATGCCTGTCGCCAGCGGCAGGTGCTTCTCGATGAACGTCCGAATATTCTCGCCATAGTACTGGATCGCTATGGCGAAAATGAAGAAGAACGTGAGGCGCGAGACGAACATTCCAAGGAAGAAAAGCGGCAGGCTGTATTCCAGCACGCCGGACATGATGGTCACGATCTTGAACGGGATCGGCGTCAATCCCTTGGTGACCAGCACCCAGAACCAGAACTTGGACCCCTCGTGCCTGAGGTGGTTGGCGGCTTCGGCCAAGCCATAGAATTCGATGATCGATTTGCCGACGGACTCATACAGCAGATGGCCGATGCCATAGCCAAGGAAGCCGCCCGCGCAGGCGCCTGCCGTACAGATCAGCGCGTAATACCAGGAGCGCTTCGGGTTGGCGATGCACATCGGGATGAGCAGCGGGATCGGCGGAATGGGGCTGAAGGCGCTCTCGAAGAACGTCACCCAGAACAGCACATGCACAGCCTTGGGGTGATTGGCGTAGGACACGATCCAATCGTAGCAGCGCTTCAGCATCGACACCTTTTGCGGCGTTATGGTGCCGGATTCTTGTATGGCCACTGAGCGCTCCCTCGGATCGTGGCGCTGACATAGCGCAGCGATACCCATGATAGAAGACCGCACATTAAATATTGGTCATATTGGGCCGGATTGCGGGCGGAAGCAGGTCTTGCCCTACCCAAGCCGTTTGAGCGCCTCTTGCAGCCGCCTCTTCTTCGCACCTGCCGTCACCAGCCGCTCGCGGTTTTCCTCGATCACCTCTTCGGGGGCCTTGGCCACGAACTCGGCATTGGCAAGCTTTTTCTGCGTGCCGAAGATGTCGCCATCGAGCTTGGCGATTTCCTTGGTGAGGCGAATTGTTTCCGCCGCCACGTCGATGATATCGCCCAGCGGCATCGCGGCGGCATCGCGGCCGGCCACGACCGGCACAGATTGCGGCGGTGGCTGATCGGCGAAACTGATGCTGTCGAGACGGGCGATCCGCTTCAGCGTGTCGTGCCAGCGCCCTGCCCGCGCAATCGCTTCGGATGATGCCCCGACGAAGACCAGCGGCACTTGGGCACCGCCCGGCACGTTCATCTCGGAGCGCACGGAGCGAATTTCGGAGATCAGATCGACGACGAAGCCGAGTTCAGCCTGCGCATCAGGGGCAGTGAAGCCGGCGAAATCCGGCCAATCCGCCAGGCACAGCAGCGTGTCGCCATCTTTCTGGGGTGGACGCGCAGCACCCACGCCTGCTTTTGCAGCCCACAGCTCTTCCGTGAGATAAGGCATGAAGGGGTGCAGCAGCTTGCAGATCACATCGATGCAGAAGGCGACCGTGCCTTGCGTCTCGCGTTTCTCCGCGCTCTCCTCGCCCTGCATCACGGGCTTCGACAATTCGATGAACCAGTCGCAGAAAGTGCCCCAGACGAAGCGATAGGCACCGTCAGCGGCTTCGTTGAAGCGGAAGCCCTCGATGGCGTTTGCGATCTCAGCGCTGGCTTTGGCGGCCTCCGCCAGCACCCAGCGGTTGAGCGGAGATTTGACCGTCTTCGGATCAAAGCCCGCAATGCGCTCGCAGCCGTTCATCTCGGCGAAGCGGGCAGCGTTCCAGATCTTGGTGGCGAAGTTGCGGTAGCCTTCCACGCGGCTCATGGCGAGCTTGAGGTCGCGGCCACCCATGGTCATGGCGGCCAGCGTGAAGCGTAAGGCATCCGCGCCGTACTGGTCGATGACAGTCAGCGGATCGACGACGTTGCCCGTCGTCTTCGACATCTTCTTCCCCTTCTCGTCGCGCACGATGCCGTGCAGGATCACGTCGTGGAAAGGCACGTCGTCCATGAAATGGATGCCGGTCATCATCATGCGGGCGACCCAGAAGAACAGGATGTCGGCGGCGGTGACGAGGACGTTGTTGGGGTAGAACTTGGCAAGTTCAGGGGTTTTCGCCGGCCAGCCGAGGGTGGAGTAGGGCCAGAGGGCGGAGGAGAACCATGTGTCGAGGACGTCGGGATCACGGGACAGCGGCACCGGCTTGCCATAATATGCCGTGGCTTGTGCCACGGCTTCAGCCTCTGTCATTGCGACGAAGACTGGCGCGGCATCCCTCAAGCCCTCACCCTGAGCTTGTCGAAGGGTCCAGGGCGACGGCTGGAGGTTCGCTGGAGCATCCTTCGACAGGCTCAGGATGAGGTTGGAGTTCGGTTTCGGCCCATACCACACCGGAATCTGGTGCCCCCACCACAACTGACGCGAGATGCACCACGGCTCGATGTTCTCCATCCAGTTGAAGAAAATCTTCGCCCTTTCCGGCGGGTGAAACTTGGTCTTTCCCTCGCGTACCGCCGCCATGGCCTTCTCTGCCAGCGGCTTGACGTTCACATACCATTGCTCCGTCAGCCACGGCTCGATGACAACGCCGGAGCGGTCGCCATGCGGCACCATGTTGGTGTGCGGCTCGATCTTCGCCACGAGGTTCATCGCGTTCAGGTCTTCGATGACCCGCTTGCGGCACTCATAACGATCAAGCCCGCGGTACTGCGCAGGCATGTGCGGCTCATCGACCATGGTGGCGTCGGCGTTCATCAGATTGATCAGCGGCACGACATCCTTGTGGCGCAGATAGACCTCGTAATCGTTGAAATCGTGGGCAGCCGTGATCTTCACCGCTCCGGTGCCTTTTTCGGGATCGGCATATTCATCCGCGATGATCGGCAGGCGGCGGTTGACCAGGGGCAGAACAGCCACCTTGCCGATCATCCACCCGATGCGCTCGTTTTCGGGATGCACGGCCACTGCGCCGTCACCCAGCATGGTCTCGGGACGCGTCGTGGCGATGGTGATGAACGTTGTATCGTCTTCCGGATTATACTCAACGCCTTCAAGGGGATAATTGAAATACCACATGTGGCCTTTCACTTCCCTCTGATCCACTTCCAGGTCAGAGATCGCGGTGAGCAGCTTGGGATCCCAGTTCACCAGGCGGCGGTCTTTGTAGATCAGCCCCTGCTTGTGGAGATCAACGAAGACTTTGAGCACAGCGTCACTCAGGCCAGGGTCCATGGTGAAGCGCTCGCGTGACCAATCGCAGGAGGCACCCAGGCGCTTGAGCTGGTTGATGATCGTGCCGCCGGATTCTTCCTTCCACTTCCAGACTTCCTTGAGGAAAGCCTCGCGGCCCATGGTGCGGCGGTCAGTCTGGTTCTCGGCGGCCAGCTTCCGCTCCACCATCATCTGCGTGGCGATGCCGGCGTGGTCAGTGCCGGGCTGCCAGAGGACGTCTCGGCCCTTCATGCGCCAGTAGCGGCACAGCACGTCCTGCAACGTGTTGTTCAGCGCGTGGCCGATGTGCAGCGACCCCGTCACGTTGGGCGGCGGGATGACGATGCAGAAGCCCTCGGCATCTTTCCGCGACTTGCGGCCCGCCTTGAAGGCATCGGCTTTCGCCCAGGCTTCCGCGATGCGGGACTCCACGGCGGCGGGTTCGAATGTCTTGTCCATCATGTCACGGCGACCAAATGCAAAAAAGCCGGGCGAAAGGCCCGGCTTGAGGGTTGGAAGGGGTAAACCGGAGAGCGGGGGCTACGTCAACGTCCGCCGCGTGCGACGCGTTCGATTTCCGCCCTCACCAGGCGCTCGACAACGCTGGGGAGGTTGTCGTCAAGCCACGACTTGATCATCGGGCGCATCATGTCCTGCACCAGATCATCGAGTGTGCGGGCGTTGTTCGCCAGAACCGTGTTGGCGAGCGACGAGAAAGCGGTGGTGACCATCCGGTCTGTGGCGGGCGAAACCAGCCGCTCCATGGGTGCCGACACAGCTTCGGGCAGTGGCGCGGGCGTGGCCTCGAATTCGGCTGCCGCCATGAGCACGTCGATATCGTCCTGGCCCTTGGCCGGTTCCGAAGTGGCTTGCGCGGC
This sequence comes from Hyphomicrobiales bacterium, assembly GCA_031378805.1. Lineage (GTDB taxonomy): Bacteria > Pseudomonadota > Alphaproteobacteria > Rhizobiales > Beijerinckiaceae > JADCCX01. The sequence goes on along the minus strand of JANNEO010000004.1, from coordinate 3,389 downwards.
CATCGGATCATCGAAAGAGAGATCATTGTCGACAGGATCATCCGTGATGAAATGTGGTTCGGGCTGACGGGCAGCAGGCTGTGCGGTCAACGGGGCGGATATCAAAGGTTTGGGCGCCAAGGGTTTGGGCGCAAGATCCAGCACCTCTTCGTCATCGGCTGCGGCCACCTTTGGTGCCGTGCCTGGCTTCACGGCCTGGTCATCCGAAATGATCCGGCGGATCGACGCCAGGATTTCTTCCATTGATGGCTCGGTAGGCTTCGGCTGCGCGGCGGACATGATGACACTTTCAAGAGGCACTGATCGGAGAGAACGAATCACACCCCGAAAACCTCTTCAGGATAGATCAGACAGTCCGATCACAGCAACACAAGGGAACGACTGTCGCCGGGTTACCCCCAGAGTGATTCGATCAACGTCCGTCCGGCGTCGTCGTCCCGATCCACTTGTCGCGGACCTGATCGTAGTGAATTTTGGGGTTGTAGGTCGCCGTCTTCAGCGACAGCGTCTGGGCCGACAGGCGTCCCACCGAGGCCAGAACATTGTAAGATGCAACGACCCGGTCACGCTGCGCAGTCACAAGGTTGGAGCGGGCCACCAGGAGTTCCTGCTGCGAGTTCAGCACATCCAGTGTTGTGCGCTGGCCCACCTTGGCCTCCTCACGCACGCCAGCCAGCGCGATCTCGGATGCCGCGACCTGGGCCTGCGAGGCGATGATCTGGGCCTTGGCCGATATCAGGCTGCTCCATGACGCGACCACGGCTTGGCGCACCACATCGCGCTGCTGATCCACCTGAATGCGCCGCTCACCCAAGGTTTCCTTGGCCTGGCGAACGCGAGAATAGACTTGTCCGCCTTCGTAAATTGGCACGGTAAGACGGGCGAGGACCGTTGCACTGTAAGATTCTGAATCACTCGATGCGCTTTCCCAGCGCTTGGCCAACGTTCCCGACAGGGTCACGGTGGGATACAATTCCGCCTCGATAACCTTGACCTGTAGCTGCTGGGAATCAACGCCGTGCAACGAGGCAATGATCGCGGGATGGTTGCTGAGCGCGTTCTGAACAGCGATATCGATCGACTTCGGGATCAGATTCTCGATCGGCTTGGCAGGGCCAAGTCTCTTGGGTTCCACGCCCACGCGCTGGCGATAGGTCGCTATGCTGGAGCGCAGGTTTCCCTCCGCAGCGCTCGCCTGTGAGCGGGCCAGCGCCAGACGGGATTCGGACTGGGCGACATCCGTGCGGGTGACTTCGCCCACGCGGAAACGGTCACGGGTCTGGCGCAATTGCTCTTCCAGCACCTCGACGTTGTTACGCTGGAGGTTGAGCAAGGCGGTATCACGCAACACATTCATGTAGCTTGTCGCTGCGTTCAGCAAAACGTTCTGCTCGGTGTTGCGCAAGGTTTCGCGGGCACCCAGGATCTGTGATTCAGCCGACCGCGTCGAATTTTCGACCCTGAAACCGCTGAACAGCGTCTGATCGACCTGCAGGCCGACACCGCGAGGAGAAAATGTGTCGTTGGTGTGTGACTTCCGGCCCGTACGAAAGCCCGTCCCACTCGAAAAACCTGGTGTGATCGTCTCGTTGTGCGTTCGCCCGACATCGGCAGTGCCGGAAATCCTGGGCCGATAGCCCGAAAGCGCTTGGGGAACCAATTCGTCAAGCGCGCGCACATTGGCCCGCTGAGCGTTCAATTCTGGCGTGTTTCCATAAGCACGCGCCAGAGCACCGGCGAGCGATTCTTGCGCCATTGCGGGCGTTGTATGCACAACGCAACCAACAAAAACGCCAACCAGACCGAACTTCAAGCTCCGCACTCGCACTCTACCTAGCCTTTGGATTCACATACCGCCCGTAGCTCACGACGGGAACAGCGGATAGCCCGCCCCAGTTCATTCGTAAACAAATGATTAATTGCCTCAAGCGACTTTACGAAGGCCGACGGTGAATTCAGTGAAGTGCCGCAAAAATATGACAGGGAACACCCCGCATAACCGGGCAAACAGGACTGGACAAACAGCACGGCTAGCCAATCAGAATTCAAAGGCCGGAGCGGGCTGAAACGCGGAAAGCGATGTTGCCGTTGCGTCGAAAACACTCCGCTTGCCGATGACACTGCCAGACCGTTGAAACACCACAACTCGTCCGGACCGTCCGCGCCCTAATACTGCAACGAGTCGTCCCCCGTCGGTGAGGCGCTCCAGGAGAGTGGTTGGCTCCGCGTCGATCCCGCCCTCGATCAAGATGATGTCATAAGAACAGCCATCGGCCGGACCGCTCGAAAGGTCACCGCTGACCACGGCCACAGTGCTGACGCCATCGGCCAGAAGCGACCGGCGGGCCAGAGCGGCCATCTGTTCGCCTGCCTCCAAAAGCGTGACTGAAGCGCCCAGCGCATTCATCAATGCGGCAGCGTAGCCCGTGCCACCGGCGACACTGAGAACGACCTTTGGGGGCGCGATCTCGGCAGCCTGGATCATCCGCGCCAGAACCATGGGCTGGAGCAACGACCGCGTTTCTGCGGCAGCGCGAATGGTCAAGGCCTTGTCGGCATAGGCCAGCGCCGTGTCATGGCCCGGGATATAATGCTCGCGCCCAACAGCTTCCACCGCATCGAGCAGGCGCTTGCTGTTCACGTCGTAGGTCCGCAATTGCGTATCGACCATGTTCCGGCGAAGTGCGGCTAAATCAGTCATGGCTCGGACGGCCTCCGGAATTGGCTTGTAACTGCATATCCAGCATCAGAAGTTGGAGGCCTCGCCCGGAATCGAACCGGGATGCAAGGATTTGCAGTCCTCTGCGTAACCATTCCGCCACGAGGCCACCCACCTGATGCGACGTTACCGCCACGTGGCTCCTATAGCCACAGGCGGCTATGGCACGCAACCGTGGTTCTGCCCCATCGACCGTGATTTTGCAGAAGCGAGAAGCCTTTGATGCGCCCACGGGTGCTTGCAACACGCGCCAAGCCTGCTATACGCCCTCAGCATTCCTCGATAGCTCAGCGGTAGAGCAATCGACTGTTAATCGATTGGTCGCAGGTTCGAATCCTGCTCGAGGAGCCATCCCCTTGATATCATGCCCGGATTGATTGTCGCAGGTGCGGATTTTTGCCTTCGCGGTAAATCTGCAGCGCCTCGCCAACCGTAACCTCACGAGTTTTGTTTTTCCGTTCCTACACGCGGAGACTGATTCGACTGCTGGAGGGGACTGGAGTGCAAGGCGTGCCGACCGATACTGATGTTGCAGGAGAGGCGTGCCTTGTCTGGTTGCGCGATGACCTGCGTCTCGCCGACAACCCTGCCCTCACGGCGGCGGTTGCCAGCGGCAAGCCTGTGATCGCCGTCTTCATCTTTGACCAAGCCAATACCGCGATCCGGCCAC
>JANNEO010000156.1:0-1601 GCA_031378805.1 Hyphomicrobiales bacterium | reverse complement strand
CCCAGCCCGACGAAGCAGAGCACGAACAGAGCCAGGGTCGCGAGGAACGGCGTCGCCTCGCGCCGGTCGCGCAGCGCCTTCAGCAGCACGAAGGTCGCCAACGCCACCATGACCGGCACCGGCGCGGTGTAGAGGATCTGCGGCCAGCCCAGCCAGCGCTTCATGAAGACGTCTCGCAGCAGCGGCGTCCACAGGCTGACGGCGCCGATCAGCGCCACGGTGGCGATCGCGGTGATCGTGGCGATCCGATAGGCGCGATCCTGCACGGGACCCTCGGCCTTGTAGACCAGCCAGGTCGCGCCGAGCAGCGCGTAGCCCACGACCACGGCGATGCCGGTCAGCAGGCTGAACGGCGTCAGCCAGTCCCACCAGCCGCCGGCATAGGCGCGGTTGGCGACCGGGATGCCCTGGACCAGCGCGCCGAGCGCGATGCCCTGCGCGAAGGCCGCGAGCGTCGAGCCGCCGGCGAAGGCCCAGTCCCACAGGAAGCGGCCGCGCACGGTCTTCCAGCGGAACTCGAAGGCGACGCCGCGGAACAACAACCCCAGCAGCATCGCGATGATCGGCGCGTAGAGCGCGGGCATGACGATCGAGTAGGCCAGCGGAAACACCGCGAACAATCCGCCGCCGCCCAGCACCAGCCAGGTCTCGTTGCCGTCCCAGACCGGCGCCACCGAGTTCATCGTCTCGTCGCGGTGGGCCTCGCCCTTCATCAATGGAAAGAGGATGCCGACGCCGAGGTCGAAACCGTCGAGCAGCACGTAGGCCAGCACCGCGAAAGCGATCAGGCCGGCCCAGATCGTGGGAAGGTCGAGCGTCATGGCGTCGCTCCTTTTGTTCCCGAGGCCGAGGCACCGCCGGTTTCCATCGCGGGGGCGGGCAGCAGGCCGGCGGCCCGGATCGGCTCGTCGGGCGGCAGCCCCGGCTCGCCCCGTCGCGCCGGCTGGTTCATCAGTCGCAGGATGTAGAAGGTGCCCGACCCGAACAGCGCGAAATAGACCACGATGAACGCCACCAGCGAGGCGGCGACGGCGGCGGCGTCGATCGGCGAGGCCGAGGCCGTGGTCGTGAGCAGGCCGTAGACGGTCCACGGCTGGCGGCCGACCTCGGTCGTGATCCAGCCCGCCAGCACCGCGACGAAACCCGAAGGTCCCAGCAGGATCGCGACCCGGTGCATCCCGGGCGCGTCGTAGAGCCGGCCGCGCCAGCGCAGCCACAGGCTCCAGACACCTAGCCCCAGCATCGCGAAGCCGATGCCGACCATGACGCGGAAGCTCCAGAACAGCACGGCAACGGGCGGCCGCTGCTCCGGTGGCCACTCTTTCAGACCGCGCACGGTACCGTTCCAGTCGTGCGTCAGAATGAACGAGCCCAGGCGCGGAATGGCGACGACGTGGTCCATGCGCTCGCGTGCCGGGTTCGGGATGCCGAACAGCAGCAGCGGCGCGCCGGCGCGGGTCTCGAAATGCCCCTCCATGGCCGCGATCTTGGCGGGTTGGTACCGGAGCGTGTTGAGGCCGTGAACGTCGCCCGCGACGATCTGGAGCGGTGCCACGACGGCGGCCATCCACATCGCCATCGAGAACATGACGCGGGCCGCC
>JANNEO010000134.1:0-3130 GCA_031378805.1 Hyphomicrobiales bacterium | reverse complement strand
GGACTCAGCCACCTTGGCGAAGCGGCGCATCAAGTCGATGTTCTCATTGAAGATCTCCAGGCTCTTGCCGGAGAGGTAGAGCATCGAGTAGATCGAGCGGACGCGCGCCCGCAACTCGCAGCTCTCGGTGCGCCTGCCGCGTGACCTGAAGGTCGCGAAAATCGATGATTCGACGGTCGATTTCACGCTCGATACGCCCAATCCCATCCTGCATTTCGCGTGGGACACCTGGTACATGATGGACAAGGAATGGACCGAGGCGAACAACGCCACGCAGCCATCCGCGCCTCAGGACGCCACCCCGAGCTTCGCCGTGCTGAATGCCAATGGCACCGGCCCGTTCAAGATCACCGAGCATCAGCTTGGTGTGCGCACGACCTTCGAGAAGAACACCGGCTGGTGGGGCAAACCCGAGCACAACCTGGACAGGATTGTCTTCACACCCATCACCTCGGCCCCCACCCGCGTGGCGGCACTGCTCTCGGGTGAGGTCGATGTGATTGATCCCGTGCCACTGCAGGACGTGGCGCGCATCAACGCCAGCGCCAACGCCAAGGTGCTGGAAGGACCGGAGGTTCGCACCATCTATCTCGGCTTCGACCAGATGCGGCCAGAGCTGACGGCATCTTCCGTGAAGGGCAAGAACCCCTTCAAGGATGTGCGTGTCCGCAAGGCCTTCTACCAGGCCGTGGACATCGAGGCGATCAAGCGTCAGGTCATGCGCAACGCGGCAACGCCAGCTGCGTCCCTTGTCTCGCCGCTGATCTTCGCTCCGGTCAGCCAGATTCAGCGCCTACCGTTCGATATCGCGGCAGCCAACAAGCTGATGGACGAGGCAGGCTATCCACGCGTCGGCGGCGACACCGGCACGCGCTTCGAGGTGGATCTCGACTGCCCGAACGACAGGTACGTCAATGATGGCCCGATCTGCCAGGCCGTGACGGCGATGCTTTCCCGCATCGGCATCAAGATCAACCTTCAGGCCGTGCCCCGTGCGCAGTTCTTCGCCAAGGCGAACTCCCCGATCTACAACACGCCATTCTATCTGCTTGGCTGGACGCCCGGCACCATGGATGCCCACAACGTGTTGAATGACCTGATGATGTGCCGCACCGCCGATGGCTCGGGCGGCAAGGGCCAGTTCAACAATGGCGGCTATTGCAACGCCAAGGTTGATGACATCGCCAACAAGGTTCTGGTCGAGGTGGACACCGCGAAGCGCGAGGCGATGATCCTCGATGCCTTCAAGATCCTGCATGACGATGTCGGCTATATTCCGCTTCATCAGCAGGCATTGGCCTGGGGCGTATCGAAGAATGTCGAGATCGTGCAGCGCGCTGACAACCAGCCGCTGTTCTACTGGGCGACCAAGATGTAAAGTCTGATTGGGCCAGACCCACCCTGACTGACCGGATCGGCAATGTGCCGGTCCGGTTTCCTCTTTTTAGAAAACGCTGATGCTCGCATTCATCATCCGGCGCCTTGGACAGGCCGTGCTTGTCCTGCTCACGGTGTCACTGATCGCCTTCACGCTGTTTCGCTTCGTGGGTGATCCCACACAGCAGATGGTGAGCCAGGACACGACCGTCGAAGAGCGGATGCAGATCCGCAAGGATCTGGGGCTTGACGCGCCAGTGGTCCTGCAATTCGTCCGCTTCGTCGGCAACGCGGCCCGCTTCGAATTCGGCATCAGCTACCAGAACAAGCAGCCAGTGGCGAAACTGATCGCCGAGCGGTTCCCCGCCACCATGGAACTGGCGCTGGCATCGGCTCTTTTCGCGCTGCTCGTCGGTGTTCCGATGGGTGTCTATACCGGGCTTTATCCCACCAGCATCCTGTCCCGGCTGTTCCAGATGATCTCCCTCATCGGCATTTCGCTCCCGACGTTCCTGATCGGCATTCTGCTGATTTTCACTTTCTCCGTGACTCTGGGCCTGCTGCCCTCCTTTGGACGGCAAGGCGTGATCAAGCTTGGCAGCTGGACCACGAGTTTCCTCACGCTCGAAGGCTGGCGCTCGCTGATCATGCCAGCCATCACGCTTGGCCTGTTCCAGATGACGCTGATCATGCGCCTCGTGCGCTCGGAGATGCTGGAGGTGCTCCGCACGGACTATATCCGCTTCGCGCGTGCCAGGGGCCTCAAGCCCAGCGCCATCCACTTCCGTCACGCGCTCAAGAACACGCTGATCCCGGTGATCACCATCACCGGTCTGCAACTCGGTTCGATCATCGCCTTCGCCATCATCACCGAAACAGTGTTCCAGTGGCCCGGCATGGGCCTGATGTTCCTGCAAGCGGTGCAAACCGTCGATATTCCGATCATGTCGGCCTATCTCCTGCTTGTCGCCACGCTCTATGTCCTCATCAACCTTATTGTTGATCTGCTGTATTCCGCTGTCGATCCGCGTATCCGCATTTCCGGAAAGGCCGCCTGAGCAATGCTGCCCACCCCTGAAAGCGCCAAAGCCGCACAATCCGCATCGGCCGAGCCATCGGTTGTGGCGCGTGTTCTTGATTCTGACATCTGGTATTCCTTCACCCGGTCTTGGATCACCATGCTGGCGGCGGCCGTCACTGCGCTGCTGATCCTGTCGGCGATCTTTGCTCCGTTGATTGCCCCCAACGATCCACTGAATCTCCAGACTCTGAGCTTGATGGATGGCTCGAAGCCACCGTTCTGGACGCCTGGTGGAGAATGGAAATTTCCGCTGGGTACGGACCAGCAGGGGCGCTGTGTCTATTCCTCCATCCTTTATGGGATGCGCATATCATTGATCGTCGGGTTCTTCGGCGTCCTGCTGGCCGCGACGATCGGCATTGGCCTCGGGCTGATCGCTGGATATTTCGGCGGACGGATCGATGCCTTCATCATGCGCGCCGCCGATGTGCAACTGACCTTTCCGGCCATCCTGATCGCCCTGCTGATCGATGGCACCATGCGGGCCATTGTCGGAACCGCAAAATCGGAAGCGCTGGTCTTCTGGGTGCTGGTCGTCTCCATCGGGCTGTCCTTCTGGGTGCAGTATGCCCGCACGGTGCGCGGTTCCACTTTGGTCGAGCGCAACAAGGACTACGTTCACGCCGCCAGGCTCATCGGGCTGTCGAAGACGACCATCCTGTTTCGCCACGT
>JANNEO010000110.1:0-16762 GCA_031378805.1 Hyphomicrobiales bacterium | reverse complement strand
CGGCGATTTTCCTGGCGGCAGGGGATGACGCGCTGCGGGGATCAGGTCTCTCGGCCCCCAAGATCCGCACAGTGCGTGCCATCGCGCAGGCCCTGACCGAGGGATCGCTCGACCTCGAGGCGTTGCGCTCGATGGATGCCGATGCCGCCAAGGCTGTGATGACACGCATCAAGGGGATCGGGCCCTGGACGGCCGATATCTACCTCATGTTCTGCCTTGGCCATGCCGATGCCTTCGCGCCTGGCGATCTGGCCTTGCAGGAAGCGATCCGCATGGCTTTCCGGTTGCCCGAACGCCCGACCGACCGCGAGATTGGCCTGATCGCGGAGCGCTGGAGGCCATGGCGTGCCGTGGCAGCGCGCTTGCTGTGGGCCTATTACAAGGTCGAAAAGGAGCGCGAAGGCGTGGGCGCATAAGGCGAAACTGCGCTGCTCCGCCGCATTCCCCTTGACGGAACCGGCTGGACCGCCACACAGCCTCTTGTGCATCGAACCAGGCCCCGCGCGTGACCTTTCTCCTCGGCCATCTTTCCGATCCCCATGTCGGCCCCGTGCCGCGACCGCGTCTGCGTGAGCTCGCGGGCAAGCGCTTCACTGGCTATCTCAACTGGCAGCGCGGCCGTCATCTCATCCACGACATGGGGATGCTGGAGAAGATCACGGCGGATCTTCTCGCGCACCAGCCGGACCACGTGGCGCTCACCGGCGATCTCGTGAATATCGGCATGGAAAAGGAATTCGTGACGGCGCAGCGCTACGTGGCACGCCTTGGTAGCCCGGAGTTTGTCAGCGTCATTCCCGGCAACCATGATGCCTATGTGCGGTCGTCCTTCGCCTACATGGTGGGGTCCACCGCGCCATGGATGACGGGCGACGGGCAGGACACGCCGCGCTTTCCCTATGTGCGCATCCGCGACGGCGTGGCACTGATCGGCCTGTCCTCGGGCGTGCCCACCGCGCCGCTGCTGGCGTCAGGCGTCCTTGGAACGCGGCAGATGCAGGCCTTTGCGAGGGTGCTGGATGAGGCGAAGGCCGCCGATCTCGTCCGCGTCGTGATGATCCACCATCCGCCGACACGCACGGGTGCCTCCTACGGGCGCGGCTTGCGCGATGCACGGGCCTTCGAGCGCGTCATCGCAGCGCATGGCGCGGACCTGGTGCTGCACGGCCACAATCACCGGCACAGCGTGGTGATGATCAACGGGCCGGAAGGCCTGGTCCCCGTGGTTGGGGTGGCCTCCGCCTCTGCCGTGCCGGGCAGCCCCAATCACCGGGCGGCCTATCATCTCTACCGCATCGAGCGGATGAAGGGACGAACGGCGATCACCCTGCAGATCCGGGGCCTGCTGCCAAGCGGAGCCATCGGCGATGTGGCGACCGAACGGTTGGGCTGAGGCTCAGGCGTGCTATCCTGTCGCCATGCAATAGACTGATCGTGCAATGGACTGATCATGCAATGGACTGATTCTGGGATCGTTCTGGGGACACGCCGCCATGGCGAGACAGGCGTCATCCTGGAAGTGATGACCGCGTTGCACGGGCGGCACCTGGGCATGGTGCGCGGCGGTCGCAGCAAGCGCAACGCCGCCGTGCTGCAAGCTGGCAACACGGTTGGCCTGACCTGGTCGGCGCGGATCGAGGACCAACTCGGGCAATTCAGCGTGGAAGGTGATGTGCTGCGGGTGGGCGGCCTGATGGACAGTGCTGCCGCGCTCTACGCGCTTGGCTATCTTGCCAGCCTGTTGCGGCTTCTGCCCGAGCGCTATGCGCAGGAGGGGCTGCACGCCGCCCTCACCGTGATCCTCGACCACCTGGATCAGCCGCAACTGGCCGCACCGCTGATCGTGCGCTTCGAGGTGGCGATGCTGGCCGCCCTGGGGTTCGGGCTGGACCTTTCGGCCTGCGCGGTCACCGGCAGCTTGGATGACCTGGCCTATGTTTCGCCGAAATCAGGACGCGCGGTGAGTCGCGCTGCGGGCGCACCCTATCACGACAGACTGCTGCCGCTGCCTGCCTTCGTGAGCGGCAGGGCCGGGGACAACATGGGGCCGGAGACCATGGAGGATGCCTTCCGGCTCACGCGGTTCTTCCTGGAACAGCACCTCTTTGAGCCTCGTGGCCTGGTTTTGCCCGAACAGCGTACATCGTTCGTGGATTCGGTGCTGCGTGCATTCAACGCGGGATAGCATGAATTGCGCCGACACGCCCATTGTGCGGCGCGTCAACGATGCTATCCTCCAACCTGTTGCCGCTTCGTACAGGCCCGACAATTGAGCCAATTACCCCGCGATACGCCGCAATTCTACCTGACCTCGCCGACGCCCTGCCCCTATCTGGCGGGTCAGACCGAGCGGAAGGTCTTCACCCATCTCGTCGGGCGGCGGGCGCGTGAACTGAACGACGTGCTGACCCATGGCGGCTTTCGTCGCAGCCAGACGATCGCCTATCGCCCGGCCTGCGAGGGCTGCCGTGCCTGCATCTCGGTGCGCGTGGTGGTCAATGACTTCCGCCCCAGCGCCAACATGAAGCGCGTCATGAAGCGGAATGCCGATCTGGTGGGCGAGATGAAGGTGAACAAGCCGACATCCGAGCATTATTCGCTTTTCCGCGGCTATCTCGACGCACGCCACGGTGCGGGTGGCATGGCCGACATGACGGTGCTGGATTTCGCCATGATGGTGGAAGACAGCCATGTTGAAACCGCCGTGGTGGAATACCGCCGCAGGGGGCCGGATATCCCCCTCAATGGGCGGGGCCAGGGGCCGTTGGTGGGCGTTTCTCTCACCGACATCCTCTCGGACGGGTTGTCGATGGTCTATTCCTTCTTCGATCCGGATGAAGAGGAGCGATCACTTGGCACGTTGATGATCCTCGACCAGATCGCCCGTGCGAAGAGCCTGGGCCTGTCCTATCTCTATCTCGGCTACTGGGTGCAAGGATCACAGAAAATGGACTACAAGGGTCGCTTCAAGCCCCAGGAACGGCTGGGGCCGGAGGGTTGGGTACGGGTGGAGCGGTAGGGAATGTCAAGGTTCCGTCGCCACGGGAATAGCCTCGTCATCGTTTGATTAACCGCTTTCCATTGCAGATTTGCTTTTTCTCGATGCCTCCCCCGAAAATTAAAACTCTATAAATTGCCATGAACGAAAACTCGTCCCGAACATGAGATTCGGGAAATGAACACGCAGACACTGAAATACGGCCTGATCATACTGCTTGTGTCTGCTTCTTTGGGTTGCAGCGAGGATCTTCCCAAAGGCGACCCATCCTCGTCGGTTACGACAGGGCGCTTCGGCTTGCGGACGGACAGCGGTATTGCGGTCGGGTTCGATATGAAGCCGCATTTCCTGAAAATGCTGGTGTCCGGATATGCCCCAATTGATGAGGCGAAGCCTAAATCGGTCGAAAGTGTGGACGAGATGCAGAACTGCATCTTCCCGCGCCCTGATAGTCTTTCGAAAATCTATCTGCTGTCATCACACAACCACCGAACCCATGCTGGCGTTTATACCTTTGGTCAAAATTCTGTCCAGGAACAGGCACAGAAATACGTCAATGAATGGCGCAGCAATGGCTATGAGCCAAGGCCACCGACAGAAACTGACAATCACCGGATGGAAGTCACAAATGTCATCGTAACGGACACGGCGCAACCCGTGCATATCGTGTTGGGCAGTCACTCGAAGGTGATCTACAATTTTCATGTTGCGCCGGGAGTGAAGATCAGCGGCGTTTCGCTCATCAGCGCCTCCAACTCCGGTGTGGCAAACTTGCCCAAAGATGTGCCGCTGACTGTCATGCCGCCGGTGATGGCCTTGAGCTGCAATGCAATCCCGCGTCACAAACCGCAGCCGCATTGGCAGTTGGCGAAACTTGCAAAGGATGGCGAGGACTTCGCCAAGAAGGGACTTGAGCGCCATCTCGAATCTTATCGACGCTTCAGCAGATACTTCCAAACCAATTTCGGCGTGGAGAGTGAAACGCGGATGATCGGTGGCGAGACAATCAGCCATTTTCTGGTTGGGCCTGCGCCCAGCAACCTTGCCTCGCGTGTTCCCTACAACAATCTTCAAGGCGCTGTTGTCCGTATGGGGCGCACCGAATTTACGGTCATTGGAGGCCACAGCGAGTACCGGAAACGCTTTGGAGAAGAGGTCCGTAGAGCTGCCGAACAGCTCGTTCCAGGCAGCCTTGCGAGCCTCAACAGAAAGTAGCATGGCGCTGTCATGGCACGCACGCTTTTCATTCTCTTCGCTGTGATGGTTCTGGCACCCACTGGGTTTGCGATGCTTTTTGGCGGCGCTTCACTAGGGATCGGGGCATTCATGTTAGGATCGGCACTTAGTGGCGCGTCCAAACCTGACCTGCCCCCGAAAAAAGCAGAATGGAATGTTGTCAACATCGATTCTGGTTCGGGGAATACACGCGGCTACACCAAGCTCATCAAACGCGACGAACTCGTCCAGGATCGCAGCGTGCGTGTCCTAGCATATCTCAACTTTGATGAGGTCCGTGGCAACGACCCGACACCAGTGCATCCCGAAGATAGGGAGAATTTTATCAAGACCTCGGCGCCTCGCCTTGCGCGGGCTGAATGCGAAGTGCTGCTCTCGGTCTTGGCATCCAAATGCGTGGTCGGCAGCACCAGCGTCAACCGCGTAGGAGGCCGTGAACTCTACAGCATTGAGTTTGGACTGCTGTATGTGGAGAAGGCCGCAATGGGTGACGTTGAAAAGCAACAGGAACTCTCTTTTATCGAAAGCAACATTGGTTTGAACCGCAACGGCGGGCCGAGGACTCGCGTTGGCCGTACCGGGCAGGCTTCTCTGCGGCGTGAGTTTTATCAGGAAGCCGCAACAGTTTGCGCAAGACAGCGTCAGCAAAATGGCAACTGCTCGGTTCAATCGGTGAGGGTCAGTGCCAGTTATGACGAACGCAATCACATGGTGAATGTCGTCGGCTCGGCCACATTGGCGCTTCTTCAATCCCAGACCACCGCACAGCGGCTTGTGGGGCAGACCCGTTAAGGTGAATCCGCCGCCGGGGGTTGAAAATGGCCGTGGATCAAGGAATACTCCGGATGAGCGGAGATTTGATTATGTTGCGCAGGAACACGCGCGGTCTGAACAGTGGAAATACCCAAAGGGATTTCGCCCTTCATCTTGCCGCCTTGATGGGAATGATGGGCTTGTCGTTTTTGGCAGGAGAAGCGCACGCCCAGTCGGCCTATGCCTCACTGTCTTACGGCAATCTTTCTTGTTCGAATGGCCAACGTGCAGGTTTGCAGTGTTCGTCTTCAAGAGGCAGCCTATCCGTGTCCTCACACCGACCATCGTATCAGTCCAATGAGGCCGCCCCCCGTCGCAGGTGGAATACAGCGTTGCTCGAGCGGCAGAGCCTGTTTAATCGCCCTGCCTGGGCTCCTGCGGACGGCAGCATCAAGTTCACTATCGTCAATCCCTGACTCCATTGCCAAGGGCTACACCTCGGGCACATGCGCCAGCGCCCGCTCGATGTTCGCAATCACCGCCTCCGCTTTCGCGTATCCCACGCCCACCTGGTATGCGCCACGCCCCTTGAGCAGCACCAGGGTCGGGTAGCCCGTGACCTGGAAACGTTGCGCCAGCGCGAAGTCCTGGAGGGTGGCCTGTTTCATCGCGTCTGACTCAAAGGCTGCGATGAACTCTGCCGGGTCCACATCGAACTGCCCGGCATAGCCCGCCAGCACGTTGGCCTGTCGGATATCGTCATTGACCGCAAAAAAGGCCCGCTGGATGGCGTGCATGTAGGCGTAGGCCGCGCCGATGTTCAGCGTGCGCATGGTGACGACGGCGCGGGATGCGGGTTCAGTGTCCATGACGAAACCCTCGCGCTCGAAGAAGCTCCCGTCGAAAGGCTGGCCGCTGGCTTCGGCAACCCGCTCGCGGTAGCCGCGAAAGCGCGGCTTCTGTGCTTCTGTCAACACTTCGGTGCTGAAAGGGCGCAAGCCACCGGCCTGCAGGACGAGTTCCACCCGTTCGCCCATGGCGAGGATCACGCGATTCATTTCCGGCGCGAAGCCGTAGCACCACGAGCACATGGTGTCGGCGAAATAGATCAGGCGCGGCAAGGTGGTGGACGGGGCGGGCGGTGTGGCGGGTTCGGTCATGGATCAACTCATCCCGCGTTGCGGCGTTCCAGAAAATCGCGCATCCGCCCCAGCGCCCTGTCGATGTTCTCGAGGCTGTTGGCATAGGACAGGCGAATATAGCCCTCGCCGAAGACGCCGAAATCGGGTCCGCCGATGGTGGCGACGCCTGCGTCCTCCAGCAGGGCTGCCGCCAGTTTCTTGGCCTTCCATCCCGTCTTTGCCACATTGGGGAAGGCATAGAACGCGCCGGTCGGTATGGCGCAGGACACACCAGGCAGGCTGTTGAGGCCCGCGACCACGGCTTTGCGGCGGCGATCGAACTCGGCGACCATGCTGGTGACGGCATCCTGCGGACCCGTCAGCGCTTCAAGTGCCGCCCACTGAGCAGGTGCGTTGACGCAGGAGAATGAGTTCACCGCAAGCTTGCGGGCGGCCTCGTAGAGCTTGCCAGGCCAGATCGAATAGCCAAGACGCCAGCCCGTCATGGCATAGGTCTTGGACCAGCCATTGAGCAGGATCGTACGGTCGCGGATTTCGGGATAGCTCAGAAGGCAGACATGCTTCTCGCCATCATAGACCATCTGGTCGTAGATCTCGTCCGACATCACGGCGACCCTTGGGCGATTGACGAGGCCCTTCACCAGCTTGTCCACCTCGGCTTTCGGCGTGACGCCGCCGGTTGGATTTGCGGGTGAATTGACGATCAGCAATCGCGTCCGCGGCGTGATCAGCGCCAGTGTCTCCTCGGCCGAGAAAGCGAAGTTGTTCTCCTCCCGGATCGGCACCGGGATGGGTGTGGCTCCCGTGAATTCGATCATCGAGCGATAGATGGGGAAGCCCGGATCGGGATACATGATCTCGACGCCTGGCTCGCCGAACATCAGGATCGCCATGAACATGGTGACCTTGCCGCCCGGCATGATCATCACCTCTTCGGGCGAGACCGAGACGCCGTAGCGCCGGTGCAAATCCGCCGCCACACCCTCGCGCAAGGGCAGTATCCCGTTGGCGGGTGTGTAACCGTGATGCCCGTCGCGCAGTGCCTTGATCGCGGCCTCCACGATGTTGGGCGGCGTGGCAAAATCGGGCTGGCCGATGCCCAGATTGATGACATCCTTGCCCTCGCGCATGAGCTGGGTGGCCCGTGCCAGCACGGCGAAGGCGTTCTCTTCACCGATGCGGGAAAAGGCGGCAATGGGTTCTGGCGTCATGGGGCGTGGTCCTCAGGTCGGTTTTGAAGATATATGCGCGACCGGGCGGCGCTGGGGCAAGCGGATTGCGTTGCCGTCAGAGCTTCAATCCCTTCGCCCGCATGGCCGCGGATATCTCATCCAGCACCGCCGGATCGTCGATAGTCGCTGGCATCGTCCAGGGCGTGCGGTCCGCGATCTTCTTGATCGTGCCGCGCAGGATCTTGCCGGAGCGGGTCTTGGGCAGGCGCGGCACGACGATGGCGAGCTTGAAAGCCGCCACGGGTCCAATCTTGTCGCGCACAAGCTTCACGCACCCCCTCTCCACCTCGTCGGCAGTCTCAGTGACGCCCGACTTCAGCACCATGAAGCCGCAGGGAACCTCGCCCTTCAGCTCATCCGCAATGCCCAGCACCGCGCATTCCGCCACGGCGGGATGGGAGGCGATCACCTCCTCCATGCCGCCCGTGGACAGGCGATGCCCCGCCACGTTGATGATGTCATCGGTGCGCCCCAGGATCGTGATCATGCCGTTGGCCTCGATGATGCCTGCATCCGAGGTCGAGTAGTAGCCCGGGAACTGCGCCAGATACGCCTCGTGAAAGCGTTGCTCCTGTTTCCACAGCGTCGGCAAGGCGCCTGGCGGCAGCGGCAGCTTGACGGCGATAGACCCCATGCGGCCGGCTGCGATGGGCTGCCCACCTTCGTCGAGACACTGGACGTCGTAGCCCGGCATCGGGGCCGAGAGCGCGCCGTGCTTCACCGGCAGAGGCTCGACCCCCAATGGGTTGCCCGCGATGCACCAGCCGGTCTCGGTCTGCCACCAATGGTCGATGACAGGGCGGTTGAGGATCGTCTCGGCCCATTGCACGGTGTCCGGATCAGCCCGCTCACCCGCCAGAAACAGCACGCGGAATTTCGACAGATCATGCCCCGCCAAGAGCTTGGCCTGCGGGTCTTCCTTCTTGATCGCCCTGAACGCCGTGGGTGCCGTGAAGAGGGTGGAGACGCCGTGCTCGGCAATGACACGCCAATAGGCGGCAGCGTCCGGCGTTCCGACCGGCTTGCCCTCGTAGATGATCGACGTACAGCCCGCCAACAGCGGCGCATAGACGATGTAGCTGTGGCCGACGACCCAGCCGATGTCGGAGGCTGCCCAATAGACCTCTCCTGCACGCACGCCGTAAAGATTGGTCATGGACCATTGCAGCGCCACCATGTGACCGCCGTTGTCGCGGACCACGCCCTTCGGCTTGCCCGTGGTGCCTGAGGTGTAGAGAATATACAGCGGATCGGATGCTCTCAGCCGGGCGCAAGGCACGGTTCGGCCCGCCTTGATTGCCGTCCGGGCCAGCGCCTGCGCCGCCGTCCAATCCTTGTCGCGCCCCTCGATCAGGGCTGCCGCAAGCTGTGGCCGTTGCAAAAGGATAACGCCCTTGACGCGATGTTTCGCCAGGCTGATTGCCTCATCCAGCAGCGGCTTGTAGGGCACGATCTTCTGCCCCTCGATGCCGCAGGATGCCGTGAGGATTAACCTGGGCGTGGCATCGTCGATGCGGGTCGCCAGTTCCTTGGCCGCGAACCCGCCGAAGACGACGGAATGGATCGCACCGATGCGGGCACAGGCCAGCATGGCGATGATCGCCTCGGGTACCATCGGCATGTAGATGATGACACGATCACCCTTGCGGATGCCGCTATCGAGGATCATGCGGGCAACGGACGTCACCTCATCGAGCAGTTCGGCATAGCTGATACGACGCTTGGTGCCGGTGACCGGGCTGTCATAGATGAAGGCAGCCTGGGCACCACGTCCTGCGGCCACATGGCGATCGACGGCGTTGTGGCAGGTGTTGCACAGGCCATCCGTGAACCAGATGCCATAGACCCCCGCGTTGGGGTCAAATGTGGTCTGTGGAAAACGGAACCAGTCGATCGCCCGCGCCGCCTCGCGCCAGAAGGCTTGCGGATTCGTCAGGCTGTCTGTGTGCAAAGCCGCGAAACGACCACCGACGGGCGCACCCAATGGCGACATCTGTTTCCTCCACGCATTCTTGTTGCAGCCATCTATCCGGCTCAACCACAAGAGCGCAACGGCATGGGCGTGCAACTTTGGCAGCAAGCCATGGAGCGCGCCCCAAGATCATCCCAGCGTGGCGCTTCCGTCTCCCGTGTTCCTGCTCTAGAACCGCTTCATGACAATGACCGTTCGCTTCGCACCCTCCCCCACCGGTTACCTGCACATCGGCAATGCCCGCACCGCGCTGTGGAACTGGTTGATCGCCCGCAAGGCGGGTGGCTGTTTCATCCTGCGCCTGGACGATACGGACCGCGAGCGCTCGACCGATGTCTTTGCCAAGGCGATTGTCGAGGATCTCGCCTGGCTCGGCATTGTCCCGGACAGGCTGGAGAAACAGTCCGACCGCGTGGAGCGCTATGCCGAGGCGTTCGAGCGCCTCAAGGCCGCGGGGCACATCTATCCGGCTTACGAGAGTCCGGAAGAACTCGACCGCAAGCGCAAGCGTTTGCAGGCCCGCAACCTGCCGCCGGTCTATGACCGTGCCGCCCTCAAGCTCTCCCCGGATGAGCGCAAAGCGCTGGAGGCGGAGGGGCGCAAGCCACATTGGCGCTTCAAGCTGTCGGGCCATGCAGTGGAATGGCAGGACGGCGTGCGAGGCCCGGCGCGGATCGAAACCTCGGCACTCTCCGATCCGGTGCTGGTGCGCGAGGATGGAACGGTTCTCTACACTTTTGCCTCCGTTGTCGATGATATCGACATGGGCGTGACCGACATCATCCGGGGCGAGGATCACGTCGCCAACACGGGTGTGCAGATCGAGCTGTTTCAGGCGATGGGAGCCATGCCGCCTCGGTTTGCCCACCATAACCTGATCATCGCGGCATCGGGCGAGGAAATGTCCAAGCGCAAGGGAACATTGTCCCTCCGCTCATTCCGCGAGGCGGGGGCAGAACCGCAGGCGGTGGCGGCAGTGGCTGTGCTCACCGGCACGTCTGATCCGGTGCGACCCTTGCAATCCCTTGCGGAGCTCGAGGCATCGGTTGCGCTGGAAAAGCTGTCGCGGGCACCCACGAAGTTCGATCCTTCCGAGGTCATGGCGCTGACCGCCAAGGGTCTGCACGAGACTCCTTATTCAGGCGTTGCAACACGCCTCGCCGCACTCGGACTCACATCGCACCAGGCGGAAGCGCTGTGGCTTGGCGTACGGGGCAATCTTGCCATATTCGACGACATCAAGGGTTGGCGAGATCGTGTCTTTGGCGAGGCCGAGGGCGTGATTGCAGAGTCCGATTACATCCGTACCGCGATCGATCATCTGCCGCCAGAACCCTTCAACGACCAGACCTGGGCGCAGTGGACCGAAGCACTGAAGAACGCGACCGGACGCAAGGGCAAACCTCTGTTCATGCCGCTCCGGCTGGCTCTCACGGGGCTCGAGCACGGTCCTGAGTTGAAGGGATTGCTCCCCCTCATGGGGCGCGCGAAAGTTCTGGCGCGATTACACGGACAGTGCGCGTAACGCCGTCGCGGCCGCGCATCTCCCTGATTTCGCCCTGATCCGATGTCACCAGCCGATCCGCCGAAACTTCAGGTGGAGGCTGGGGTGGCGCGGGAGGCTCGGGCGGCGGACGGTTGCCGAAGAGCCGTGTATCCTGCTTGCGGCCTGGCAACGGCATCATGCCGCGCAAGGGTGCATCTTCGTCCGGAGGATCGCCGTTGAGGATATCGAACCCGCCGCCCGCACCCTGATCCAGCGGACTGAGGAGCTGCGGCTGGTCTTCACCAATCGCGCCCCCCTGTCGGCGACAGACGCAGCTGGCATCGTAGGTCTTGCGGTAGCGGAAGGCGTTCTCGAGTTCACTGTAAGTCTCGCCCTGCGATGAACGGGCAGCCTCAAGCTCACCCGGCTTGAAGTAGATCCTGGTCTCAGCAGCCGGACACAAGGACTGGCACAGTGCGTCGCCATCCTCGCGCAATGAGGCTCCGCGCACATGCAGGGGGAAGTAATATCCATCGCACGTGCGGACACAGACCGCCTTCCCACCGACGCTGCGGATCCGGGATTCGATGCGGGGACGGTCGATATCTGATGAATCGATTTCTCCGCGCCGCCGGGTTCCGTCATCAAGAAAACCAGCGGTGAGCGGCACGGACCTCGCGTCGGGCATCGTCTTGCAGTTATAGCTGACCAGCATCGACATCAGCTGGCGCCTGCGCCCTTCATCCGGGGCATAGGCCGCCCGACTTGCTGCCTGAAGCTGCGCCAGGCGAGTACGATAGCCTCCACACTCTGCTGGCGCGGGCTGACCGAAAAACAGGAATGCCTGACGCTCGCAGCCAATGGAGCGCATATGGGCATAAAGACGTTGTGCTTCCATGGCGGCCCGGCCCGCGTTCTGGCGTTCGCGGGCTGACGGGCCACGGCTCATCGTCGCCAGTTCGGCCTCGATGCCGCGGCAGACATTTGCCACGGCAGGAAGGACGGACAGCACCAGGCTTGCCGCAACGGCAGCGGCTGCGAACAGACGATGAAGGCGGGAATGCCCAAACATGGAAAAGCCATGCCTGATCGCGGTTAGCGCTGGGTTAAGTTTGCCGCAGACGCCGCGCTTCCGCGGTCAGCGAGGCCATAATCTGATCCAGGGCATCGCGCTTTCCTGCTGTCACGGCGTGAAGGAGCGCTTTCTGATAGGCGAGGGCCAATGGGACAATGTCGCGGTAGACGCCTGCTCCCTGGGGCGTCAGCACCAGAAACGCTTCACGCTTGTCCAGAGGATTGGGAGACCGGGTGACAAGCCCGCGCTTCTCCAGGTCCATGACAGCCCTGCTGACCTTGGTCTTGTGCATGTGGCTGTGATCCCCCACCGCTTTCGCCGTGACCTGACCGAACTGGCCGAGCGTGGCAATGACGCGCCAGCCGGGAATATCGAGGTCAAAACGCTGCGAATAGACACGGGCCAGGCCCTCGCTGACCTCGGCGGCAAGGACGTTGAGGCGATAGGGCAGAAAATCCTCCAGCAGCAGCGGAGGAATGGCCTCCGCCCGTCCGGACTCACCCTTCATACTTCACGACTTTCTGCTCGATCGCGCCGAAGATGGAGTGCCGCTTGTCGTCCATCATCTCGATGCGCACGCTGTCTCCAAAGGCCATGAACGGCGTTGTGGGCTTGCCGTGACGGATCGTCTCGACCATCCGCTGTTCCGCGATGCAGGCATAGCCGTGACCACCCTCGACGATGGGCAGGCCCGGGCCATCGCTGACATCCTTGTTGGACACGGTGCCAGAGCCCACGATGGTGCCGGCGGTCAGCACGCGCGTCTTGGCGGCGTGTGCAATGAGGTCGGCGAAGGAAAACGTCATGTCCACGCCCGCGTTGGGGCGGCCGAAGAGCGTGCCGTTGAGAATGGTGGTGAGCGGATGCAGCACTTTTGCGCCCAGCCAATGGTCGCCCAACTCGTCCGGCGTGACGGCGACGGGAGAAAATGCCGTCGAGGGTTTGCCCTGGAAGAAGCCGAAACCCTTGCCCAGTTCCGCCGGAATGAGATTGCGCAGCGAGACATCGTTGACCAGCATCAGCAAGCGGATATGCCCGACCGCATCGGCCGCGCTGACGCCCATCGGCACATCGCCGGTTATGACCGCGATCTCGGCCTCGAAGTCGATACCATAGGCTTCATCGGCCATGGGGACCGGATCGCGGGGGCCATAGAAACTGTCGGAACCACCCTGGTACATCAGCGGATCAGTCCAGAACTCACGCGGCATGTCTGCCTTGCGGGCGCGGCGCACCAGTTCAACGTGGTTGACGTAGGCCGAGCCGTCCACCCACTGATAGGCACGCGGCAACGGGCTTTCGCAATGCCGCTCGTGGAACCGGTCAGAGGGAATGGCGTTGTTCTCCAGCGCGAAAGCCAAATCCTGCAAGCGCACTTCGGCCCGATCCCAGTTGTCCATGGCCTCCTGGAACGTGCGGGCGGCGGAGGATGCATCGGTGCAGCGCGAGAGGTCGCGGGAGACCACCACGAGACGCCCATCACGGGTGCCGTTCTTCAGGGTCGCAAGTTTCATTGTCGATAACCTGTGTTTGTGGTTGTGTGGGGGGCGGGCCAATGGCCGTGTGCGCTAAGACAGCCTTTCCGGGAGAATTTGTCCAATGAAAAGACGTGTATTTCTGGGTGGAGCCACCCTTGCTGCCGCCGCAGCCACCATTGCCAGGCCCGCCATCGCGCAATCCATGCCCGAAGTGAAGTGGCGCCTGACCTCCAGTTTCCCCAAATCGCTCGATACGATCTTCGGGACGGCGCAGACTTTCGCGCAATATCTGAGCGATGCCACCGACGGAAAGTTCCAGGTCCAGACCTTCGCCGCGGGCGAGATCGTGCCGGGCCTGCAGGCGCTGGACGCGGCCTCCAACGGCACGGTCGAATGCGCCCACACGCCAACCTATTTCTATACCGGCAAGGAGCCTGCGCTGGCGCTCGGCACCGGCATCCCCTGGGGCCTGAACGCCCGGCATCAGCATTCCTGGTGGCATTTCGCGGGTGGCGAAGCCATCGTCAACGAGGCGCTGGCCAAGTTCAACACGGTCGGCGTGGTCTGCGGCAATTCCGGCACGCAGATGGGCGGCTGGTTCCGCAAGGAGATCAATACGCTCGACGACCTCAAGGGTTTGAAGTTCCGCATCGGCGGCACGGGTGGCGCTGTTCTCGCTAAATTGGGCGTGGTGCCGCAGCAGATCGCGGCGGGCGACATCTACCCCGCACTGGAGCGCGGCACGCTGGATGCCGTCGAGTTCGTCGGTCCCTATGACGACGAGAAGCTCGGCTTCAACAAGGTGGCGAAATACTATTACTATCCCGGGTTCTGGGAGGGCGGAGCCATGCTGCACCTCGTGATCAACAAGGGGGCCTGGGACAAGCTGCCGAAGCTCTACCAGAACATCCTCAAAATGTGCGCGGAGAGCGCCAACAACTGGATGCTGGCGAAATACGACGCGGTGAACGCGCCCGCCCTGCGTCGCCTGGTGGCGGGCGGCACAGAACTCAGGGCGTTCCCGGCGGCGGTGCTGGAGGCATCGTGGAAGGCATCGGAAGAGCTTTACGCGGAGTATTCGGCGAGAAGCCCGATCTTCAAGAAGGGCTATGAGTCGATGATCGCCTTCCGCCAGGAGCAATACACCTGGGCGCAGATCGCGGAATATGCGTTTGACAGCTATCAGATCAGGCAGTTGCGGCGGTAGGGCGCTTCATCCCTCCCCCTTGTGGGGAGGGTGGCGAGCATAGCGAGCCGGGAGGGGGTCGCGCTGCCCTCTCCGGGTAGTCCAGCGCAACCCCCTCCCGACCCTGCGCTTCGCTCCGGGCCACCCTCCCCGCAGGGGGGAGGGATGGGAGCAGCCCTTCGTCAACCCGGCGGAGTTCTGGATGCGGCTGCAGGCGGGGTATGATCTGGGCGTGGCGGAGCGGGATGTGGGGGAGAGGGTGATGCGGGAGGTTGAGGTGGCTTGAAGCACCCTTCACATCCCGCCCAAATGCTCCGCCACCGTGAAAATATCCTTGTCGCCTCGCCCGCACAGATTCATCACCATCAGATGATCCTGCGGCTTGGTCGGCGCGATCTGCATCACTTTGGCGAGCGCATGGGCTGGCTCAAGCGCGGGAATGATGCCCTCCAGCGCGCAGCAGGACTGAAAAGCCTCAAGCGCCTCTGAATCGGTCGCCGAGATATACTGCACGCGCTTGATGTCGTGCAGCCAGGAATGCTCGGGGCCGATGCCGGGATAATCGAGACCCGCTGAAATCGAATGCGCGTCCTGGATCTGCCCGTCGTCGTTCATCAGGAGATAGGTGCGGTTGCCGTGCAGCACGCCGGGGCGACCGCCGGTGAGCGAGGCCGCGTGCAGGCCGGATGACAGGCCATGGCCAGCCGCTTCCACGCCATAGATCTCGATCTGCTCATCGTCGAGAAAGGGATGAAACAACCCCATGGCGTTGGAGCCGCCGCCAATGGCCGCAATCAGGCTGTCGGGCAGGCGGCCTTCGGCTTCGTGCATCTGCTCGCGTGTTTCACGGCCGATGACGCTCTGGAAATCGCGCACCATGGCGGGATAGGGATGCGGCCCAGCCACGGTGCCGATGCAGTAGAACGTGGTTTCCACGTTTGTCACCCAGTCACGCAAGGCATCGTTCATGGCGTCCTTCAGCGTCTTCGAGCCGGAGACAACGGGCACGACCTTGGCGCCCAGCATCTTCATGCGGAAGACATTGGGCTTCTGTCGCTCCACATCCACCGCGCCCATGTAGACGATGCATTCGAGGCCGTAGCGGGCGCAGAGCGTGGCCGTGGCGACACCGTGCTGGCCGGCCCCCGTTTCGGCGATGATGCGCTTCTTGCCCATGCGGCGGGCGAGCAGAATCTGGCCCAGCACATTGTTCACCTTGTGCGCGCCGGTGTGATTCAGTTCGTCACGCTTGAAATAGATTTTCGCACCAAGGTTGGGATTGCCCGCATCTGCAGCTGTCTGGCGGCAGGCTTCGGTCATGCGCTCGGCGAAATACAGCGGGCTGGGACGGCCGACGTAATGCTTCAGCATGAAGGCCATTTCGTCCAGGAACTTGGGATCCTTCTTGGCGTCCTCATAAGCCTGCTGCAATTCCAGGATCAGAGGCATCAGCGTTTCGGCGACAAATCGTCCACCGAAGATGCCGAACATGCCGTTCTCGTCAGGACCGGTGCGGAAGGAATTGGGGCGGGTTGGTGCGTTCATGTGATGGCTTTCGTATTGGCAATTCTGGCATTCTCGATGAACGCTTTGATCTTTTCCAAGTCCTTTACGCCCGGTGCGCTTTCGACGCCAGAGGACACATCGACACCGGCCAGCGTCACACCAAGGCCCTTCACGGTGCATATGGCCTCGCCCACATTTTCCGGCGTCAGCCCGCCCGACAGCATGAACGGCATGAACGGATCAAGCCCTTTCAGGATAGCCCAATCGAAGGTCTTGCCATGCCCGCCGGGATAGGCCGCATCCTTGGGTGGCTTGGCGTCGAGCAACAGGCGATCGATGTGGAGGCTGTATGATGTGATTGCGTCAAGGTCAGCGGGTTCCGCCACACCGAGCGCCTTCATGACCGGGCGTTCGATGCGTTCCGACAGTGCTGCGCAGCGCTCCGGCGTCTCGGAGCCGTGAAGCTGGACGAGATCAGGGTTCACGGCTGACACGATGGCGTCGATGCCTTCGTCGGAGGGATCAACTGTCAAGGCCACGATGATCGCCCTCCCGCGTGCCATTGCAGCCAAAGTCGCCGCTGTCTCAAGGCTGACACTGCGGGGTGACTTGCGGTGGAAAACGAGGCCGACCATGTCAGCACCCGCATCCAGTGCAACGGCCATGGTATCAGGTGTGGAGAGGCCACAGATTTTGAT
>JANNEO010000009.1:0-10086 GCA_031378805.1 Hyphomicrobiales bacterium | reverse complement strand
TCATGTCTCCAACAGCAGCCGGGGAGGCACCATGAACCAGATCGATCTCAAGACTCGCGTCGCCGTGATCACGGGTGGCGCACGCGGCATTGGTTATGCCACGGCGGAACGAATGCTGGTATCAGGTGCCACGGTCTGCCTGTGGGACATGGACAAGGCTGCACTCAAGGATGCCGCAAAGAGCCTTTCCGCCAAGGGCACCGTCTCGACGCAGATGGTCGAACTGACTGATGAGGCGTCCGTGATCAAGGCCACGAAAGCCACGGTCAAGACCCACGGCAAAATCGATATCCTCGTCAACAATGCAGGCATCACAGGCGGCAATGCCAAGGTCTGGGAGCTGGATACCGCTGTTTGGCGAAAAGTGATCGAGGTCAACCTCATCGCCCCCTTCATCGTCTGCAAGGCCGTCGTGCCGGGCATGATCAAGGCTGGATACGGGCGCATCGTCAACATTGCCTCCATCGCCGGGAAGGAAGGCAATCCCAATGCCTCGCATTACTCGGCGTCCAAGGCGGGCCTGATCGGCCTGACCAAATCGCTGGGCAAGGAGGTTGCCACCAACGGCATCATGGTGAATTGCATCACGCCTGCCGCTGCCAAGACCGATATCTTCCATCAGATGAAGCCTGAATTCATCCAGTTCATGCTGTCCAAGATTCCCATGGGGCGCTTTGTCGAGGTGGATGAGATCGCCGCCATGGCAACCTGGCTGGCCTCCGAGGATTGCTCGTTCTCGACGGGTGCCGTGTTTGATATCTCAGGCGGTCGCGGCACCTACTGACCGCGACACTGCCACGCCTCGCAATCTTCTGGCAGGCGTCCTACGTAAGCTGCACATGAGTACACATGATACTGAACAAAACCGTCTTTCCGGCCGCCTCTCCCGTTATGCGCGCGTAGGGGCCAATGTCGGTGGGGTCGCCGCCCGGGTGGCGGCAACGCGGCTTTTCAACCGCAAGGGTGATGATCTCTCCAATGCCAGGGCGCTGACAGAGGCGTTGGGGGGTCTCAAGGGACCGATCATGAAGGTGGCACAGCTGATGGCCACCATCCCCGATGCCCTACCACCGGACTACGCGGAGGAACTGCAGAAGCTGCAGTCAGAGGCGCCACCGATGGGTTGGACATTCGTCAAGCGCCGAATGCAATCGGAACTGGGCGCAGGCTGGGAGGGGCGCTTCGGTGCTTTCGAAAAGACACCTGCAGCTGCGGCGTCGCTTGGGCAGGTGCATCGGGCCACGACACTGGACGGCAAGCCATTGGCGGTGAAGCTGCAATACCCTGACATGCAGTCTGCGGTGGAAGCCGATTTGAATCAATTGCAGGTGCTGTTTGCCCTGCACCGGCAGATCGATGGAGCCATTGATACCCGCGAAATTTTCAAGGAATTGGGTGCGAGGGTCCGTGAGGAACTGGACTACGAGCGCGAAGCCAAGCACGCGCGGCTCTATGGCGATGTGCTGGCAGACGAGCCACTGGTGCGTGTGCCCGGCGTCCATGCCGACCTCTCAACCGGACGCCTGCTGACGATGGACTGGCTGACCGGGAACAAGCTGCTGACGTACAAGACAGCATCACAGGATGACCGCAACCTCATCTCGGAAGCGATGTTCAAGGCCTGGTGGCTGCCCTTCTCCCGCTACGGCGTGATCCATGGCGATCCGCATCTGGGCAATTATACCGTCTTCGAGGAGGCTGGTCGACCTGGTGGCATCAACCTGCTGGACTATGGGTGCGTGCGCATCTTTCCGATCAGTTTCATGGCCGGTGTCTTCGATCTCTATCAGGGTTTGCGCACCAATGATGAGCCGCGCATTGTCCATGCCTACGAGACGTGGGGCTTCAAGAACCTCAGGAAGGATCTGATCGAGGTTTTGAACATCTGGGCGCGTTTCATTTACGGACCGATCCTTGATGACCGGGTGCGCACCATTGCCGATGGCGTGAAGCCCGGTGAGTATGGCCGAAAGGAAGCGTTTCATGTGCATCAGGAGCTGAAGAAAAAGGGACCAGTGACGGTTCCGCAGGAATTCGTCTTCATGGATCGCGCGGCCATCGGTCTTGGAGGGGTTTTCCTGCATCTCGAGGCGAGGTTGAATTTCTATCAGCTGTTCAACCAGGCGATCGAAAATTTCTCCCTTGTCGAAGTCGAGAAAAAGCAGAAAAGGGCGCTGGCGGCGGTGCGACTCGCTCCCTAAACTGCGGCCATGACTGCCCAGACGCCGGACTTCTCGCCCTCCCTCACAGCCACGGCCCCACGGGGCGGCGTCGCCCGTATGTCGCGCCGCGTCATGAACCTGGCGCATATGCTGCGACAGTGTGCCAGACGCTTTTCAGACCAGGTCGGACTCGTCCAGGGCGACGCTCACTGGACTTGGGCCACGATAGACCAACGTGTCAGCGCCATGGCGAGAGTCCTGGCGTCCCGCGGCATCCGCAAGGGTGATCGTGTCCTGGTCCAATCGAAGAATTGCAACCAGATGTTCGAGAGCATGTTCGTATGCTTTCGCCTCGGTGCTGTCTGGGTGCCGACCAATTTTCGTCAGACTCCGGATGAAGTGGCCTATCTCGCGCAGTCCAGTGGCGCGAGTGCCCTGATCTGCCATGCGGATTTTCCCGCGCAAGCTGCCGCCATCCGCACCGCCCAACCAGCCATGTGCAGCGTGGTGTCCATCGGTTTCTCGGACTTTGGCGAGGATTATGACACCCTTGTCCACGGAAACGATGATGGTCCGTTCAGCGACTGCGCGGTGGAGCACGATGATCCATGTTGGTTCTTCTATACCTCGGGGACGACAGGCAAGCCGAAAGCCGCTGTGCTAACCCACGGTCAGATGGGCTTCGTCGTCACCAATCACCTGTGTGACCTCATGCCAGGCACGACGGAGGACGAGGCATCCCTTGTCGTGGCTCCCCTCTCACATGGAGCGGGCATCCATCAACTTGCCCAGGTTGCACGTGGCGTGAAGACGATACTGCTGGCGCAGGAGCGGTTCGATCCTGAAGAAGCCTGGTCGCTGGTTGAGCGCTGGCGGGTGACCAACATGTTCACCGTGCCTACCGTCGTGAAGCTGCTGACCGAACATCCTGCCGTCGAGAGGCATGATCACAGCTCCTTGCGTCATGTCATCTATGCGGGCGCACCGATGTACCGGGAGGATCAGAAATATGCGTTGAAAACACTCGGCCCCGTGCTGGTACAATATTTCGGGCTGGGTGAGGTTACCGGCAACATCACTGTTCTGCCACCTCGCCTGCACGTGGGGGAAGATGGTCCGGACGCACGCATCGGCACCTGCGGGATCGAGCGCACCGCAATGCAGGTGTCGATCCAGAACGATGCAGGGGCAGAGGTTGCAGCGGGAGAAACGGGCGAAATCTGTGTCTGTGGCCCCGCTGTCTTCGCGGGCTATTACAACAACCCTGATGCCAACGCGAAGGCCTTCCGCGACGGCTGGTTTCGGACTGGCGATCTCGGCCATCTTGATCCGGAAGGCTTTCTCTTTATCACCGGTCGGGCGTCCGACATGTATATTTCAGGTGGCTCCAACGTCTATCCCCGCGAGGTCGAGGAGCGCATGTTGGCACATCCGGCGATCGCTGAGGTTGCGGTGGTGGGTGTCCCGGACCGGACCTGGGGAGAAGTCGGGATCGCTGTTTGCGTGCTCAAGCCAGAGGTCGTTTTCGACGAGGCGCAATGTCTGGCGTGGCTAGGGGAAACAGTCGCACGCTACAAACTGCCACGCCGCATCGTCGTCTGGGACACGCTGCCCCGCTCCGCCTATGGCAAGATCACCAAGACGCTGGTCCAGGAAGAACTGGAGAGGCGCGGCGCGTTGCCCCAGGGCTGAGTTCTGGCCACTGTAGAAATCCTTCTCTCCGACAGCGCCGCCAATATTCCGGATGGAGGGATGAAGGCCGTCACAATCTTTGTTGGACATCGTGAGCGGTGCGATGTCAGACTGCATAAAGGACAGATTTTTTGTCCTGACAGGATTGAAAGCAGAACCGCCTTCGAAAGGTGGCCAAAAGGGGAAGGGAAGAAACCATGAGAACACGCAGACTGCTGCTGGCAGGCCTGGTCGGCATGACCGCACTGGCGACGGTTGCCTCGACGGCATCCGCCCAGACAACGCTCCGTTCCACCGATATCCATCCTGATGGATATCCGACAGTCGAGGCTGTGAAGCATATCGGCAAGCTTCTGGAGGAGCGCACCAAGGGCAAGTACAAAATCAACATGTTCCATTCCGGCCAGCTTGGTACGGAAAAGGACACGATTGAACAGACACGCTTCGGCGTGATCGATCTGAACCGCATCAACATGGCGCCGTTCAACAATCTGATCCCGGCGACCAACATCCCATCCCTGCCCTTCATTTTCCGCTCGGTTGAGCATATGCGCAAGGTGATGGATGGACCGATTGGCGAGAGCATCCTGAAAGAATTCGAGAAACACGACCTGGTGGGTCTCGCGTTTTATGATTCAGGTTCGCGCTCGTTCTACAACTCCAAGCGACCAATCACGAAACCCGATGACATGAAGGGGCTCAAGATCCGTGTGCAGCAGTCCGACATGTTCGTGGCGCTGGTCTCGGCGCTGGGTGCCAACGCCACGCCCATGGCCTTTGGCGAGGTCTATTCCGCATTGCAGACAGGCGTCATCGACGGGGCGGAAAACAACTGGCCGTCTTACGATTCGACCAAGCATTTCGAGGTTTCGAAGTTCTATTCAACGACGGAACATTCGCTTTCGCCGGAGGTGCTGGTGATGTCAAAGCGCTCCTTTGATAAGATGTCGAAGGAAGAACAAGATATCCTGAAGGTGGCGGCCAAGGAGTCGGTCAAGGTCATGAGAGACCTCTGGGATGCCCGCGAGAAATCTTCCGAGGCAAAGGTCAAAGCGGGCGGCGCAGTGGTCAATACGGTCGACAAGAAGCCGTTCATCGACGCCATGAAGCCGGTTTACGACCGCTTCGTCACGGACGCGGCGCTCAAGAAGCTCGTCGCAGACATCCAGGCCGTGCAGTAACCTCCAGAAGTCGGGCGGGGCTGATGGAGGTCAGCCCCGCCCGTTTCCTTTCGCAAGGATATTTCCATGCACAGCCTCGCCAAGGTGGTGTCGCAGTTTGCAGCAAGGCTAAGTCTCGCCTCTTTGCTGCTCGCCGGCGCGGGCCTCGTTGCCATGACGGTGATTGTTGCCTGGACGGTCTTCGGTCGCTACGTCCTCAATGCAACGCCAACATGGGGAGAGCCGGTCTCGCTGTTCCTCATGCTGTGGTTCATCCTGCTTGGCGGAGCCGTTGGTGTCCGCGAGATGGACCATATGGGGTTCGATATCGCGCTCTTTTACGCAAAGGGCCGAACGAAGAGTGCGCTTGTCCTCATCAACGATGCGCTCGTTGCTCTCTTTGGTCTCGCCATGGTCGTCTATGGCTGGCAACTCGCCGCAAAGGTCTGGGGTGACCGCCTCCCCATGATCGGGATATCCAAAGGCTGGGATTACGTGCCGCTGATCGCCGGTGGTGCGCTCATCGCGCTGTTCAGTCTCGAAAAGCTGCTGCTTCTGCTGACCGGCCAGTCACGCGTGCCAATGCCGTTTGTCGTCGGCGGCCATCTCGGCGAGGACCGCACCGCGCAGAAAACGACGGGTGGGGCGGCCTGACCCATGGAAATGGCGATCCTTTTTGGAAGTTTCTCGCTCCTGCTGCTCATGGGCGTGCCGGTGGCTTTCTGCCTTGGGCTTTCGTCGCTGGCGACCGTGCTGTGGATGGGCATTCCGCCGGTCGTGGTGTTCCAACAGATGTCGACTGGCATGAACGCCTTCGCCATGCTGGCCATCCCGTTCTTCATCTATTCCGGAGATCTCATGATACGCGGTGGCATCGCTGACCGGCTCATCCAGTTTGCGGCAAGCCTGGTGGGGCATTTGCGCGGTGGGCTGGGCCAGGTCAACGTCCTGACCTGCACGCTGTTCGGCGGTATTTCAGGATCGGCCGTGGCCGATGCATCCGCCGTCGGCGGCATCATGATCCCGCAGATGGTCAAGCGCGGCTATGCGCCGGACTATGCCGTCAACGTGACCGCAAATGCCGCGATCATCGCGCTGCTCATCCCGCCATCGCATAACATGATCATCTATTCGCTTGCAGCGGGCGGCACGATCTCCATCGCGGACCTCTTCTCAGCTGGAGTCATCCCTGGTCTCATGCTGTGTCTCGCGCTGATGTTGACGGCCTGGATCGTTGCCGTGCGGCGCGGGTATCCTGCTGACGTCTTTCCTGGATTTGCGGCAGTCCTCCGGTTCTTCATCGCGGCCCTGCCGGGCATTCTGCTGATCGGAATCATCTTTGGCGGTGTGCGCTCGGGCATCTTTACCGCCACGGAATCGTCTTGCATCGCCGTGATCTACGCGCTGCTGGTGACAGTCTTCGTCTATCGTGAGCTCAACCTCAGGGGATTCATCGAAGCCACTCTGGGTGCCGTGCGGACCACCGCCATGGTGCTGCTCGTCATCGGTGCCGCGTCGAGCTTCGGCTGGCTCATGGCCTTTCTGCAAGTGCCGAGCGCCACCATCGATTTGATGAAGTCCGTCAGTGACGACCCGTTCGTCATCCTGCTCCTGATCAACATGCTGCTGCTGGTGCTGGGCACCTTCATGGACATGGCACCAATGATCATCATCTGCACGCCGATCTTCCTGCCACTGATCAAGGCGATCGGCATGGATCCCGTCCATTTCGGCGTCGTGCTCATCCTCAATGCTGGCATCGGGCTGAACACGCCGCCCGTCGGATCGGTGCAATTCGTGGCTTGTGCCATCGGCAACGTTTCGATCTCGGAGAGTATGCGCACGATCTGGCCGTTCTACGGCGCAAGTTTCGCGGTGCTGCTGCTCGTGACCTATGTGCCTGCGTTCTCGCTCTGGCTGCCCGCACTCTTCAAGTGACCGGAACCTGCTGACAGATCATTCCTGCATTTTTGCTTGAGCGTGACGGATTTCGATTGCAGGAAGAGACCATGCACACCGTTGGTTCCGAGCAGTTTCAAGATATCCGCGAGGCCATCCGCGACCTCTGCGCCGCGTTCCCGGCGGAGTATCACCGCAAGGTGGATCAGGCGCGGGGTTACCCGGAGGCTTTCGTCGATGCGTTGACAAAGGCAGGCTGGATGGCCGCGCTGATTCCTGAGGAATACGGCGGCTCGGGCCTGGGGCTGACGGAAGCCTCGGTGATCATGGAGGAGATCAACAGGGCTGGGGGCAATTCGGGCGCCTGCCATGGCCAGATGTATAACATGGGCACGCTGCTTCGGGCCGGTTCTGCCGAGCAGAAGCGCACATACCTGCCTCGCATCGCTTCGGGTGAATTGCGCCTGCAATCCATGGGCGTGACGGAACCGACGACCGGCACGGACACCACGAAGATCAAGACCACGGCGGTCAAGCAGGGCGACCGCTACGTCATCAACGGCCAAAAGGTCTGGATCAGTCGCGTGCAGCATTCGGACCTGATGATCCTGCTGGCCCGCACCACCCCACTTGCCGAGGTGAAGAAGAAATCTGAGGGGCTGTCGATCTTCCTCGTCGACATCAAGGCGGCGGTGTCCAAGGGCATGACGGTCCGGCCGATCCTCAACATGGTCAACCATGAGACCAACGAGCTGTTTTTCGACAATCTCGAGATCCCTGTGGAGAACCTGATTGGCGAGGAAGGCCAGGGCTTCAAATACATCCTCAACGGCCTCAACGCCGAGCGCACGCTGATCGCCGCCGAGTGCATCGGCGATGGCTACTGGTTCATCGACAAGGTCACGGCCTACGCCAAGGAGCGGCAGGTCTTTGGCCGCCCGATCGGCCAGAACCAGGGCGTGCAGTTCCCCATCGCAGAAAGCTTCATCGAAGTGGAGGCCGCGAACCTGATGCGCTTCGAGGCCTGCAGGCTCTATGATGCGGGCCTGCCCTGCGGTGCGCAGGCCAACATGGCCAAGCTGCTGGCCGCCAAGGCGAGTTGGGAGGCAGCCAATGCCTGCATCCAGTTCCATGGTGGCTTCGGTTTCGCCTGCGAATACGACGTGGAGCGCAAGTTCCGCGAGACGAGGCTCTACCAGGTGGCCCCAATCTCGACCAACCTGATCCTCTCCTATGTGGCCGAGCACGTCCTTGGCTTGCCGAGATCGTTCTGATGGGCGCCTCCCTCCCCCTCAAGGGCCTCACAGTCGTTGCCATCGAGCAGGCGGTGGCCGCGCCGTTCTGCACCTCGCGCCTCGCCGATGCCGGTGCGCGCGTCATCAAGATCGAGCGTCCGGAGGGTGACTTCGCCCGCGGTTACGACGCCGTTGCCAGGGGGCAGAGCAGCTATTTCGTCTGGCTCAACAGGGGCAAGGAGTCGGTCACCCTCGATCTCGCCATGCCTGCCGAGAAGGCAGAGCTGTTGACGCTGATCTCCAGCGCGGACGTGATGGTGCAAAATCTCAAGCCCGGCGCATTGCAGCGCATGGGGTTCGGGCCGGAGACCTTGCGAGAGCGCTTTCCCAGCCTGATCATCTGTTCCATCAGCGGTTATGGCGAAACTGGCCCCATGGCGAATCGCAAGGCCTATGATCTGCTGATTCAGGCCGAGTCCGGCCTCTGCTCCATAACTGGTGGCCCCAACGAACCCTCCCGCGTCGGCGTCTCGGTCGTCGACATCGCCACCGGTGCGACGGCCCATGCGGCCATCCTCGAAGCGCTGATCGGCCGCGGTATCACCGGTGATGGGGCCGATATCCGCATCTCGATGTTCGACGTGCTGGCGGACTGGCTCTGCGTGCCGCTGTTGCAGCACGAGGGCGGCAAGACGCCAACACGCATCGGCCTCGCGCATCCCTCCATCGCCCCTTATGGGGTGTTCACCACAAGGGATGGCAAACAGCTCCTCATCTCGATCCAGAGTGAGCGGGAATGGGCCGTGCTCTGCGCCAAGGTGCTCCGGCAGCCGGAACTGCCCTTTGATCCTCGTTTCGAAAGCAACGTCGCCCGTGTTGCCAACCGCGCTGCAACAGATGGATTGGTGGCTGCCACCTTCAATGCGCTGGACGAGGCTGAACTGCGCCAGCGCCTCACCGCCGCCGACATCGCCTTTGCAGCCGTCAACGACATGGCGGGGCTGGCGGCGCATCCGCATCTCCGGCGCATCACGGTCGAGACACCAGCTGGTCCGGTCGATCTTCCTGCTCCGGCACCGATCACCATTGGCGCACCGCGCAGCTATGGGGCAGTGCCAGGCTTGGCCGCGCCGCATGACACCAGCCACGATGGCCCCAAGCCATGACCCAGACTCACCACAGCACGGCACTCGATGCTGCGCACCTGCGGACATGGATCGGCCGGGAGCAACTTGCCGATGACATCGTCACGCCCGATCTGGTCCGCAAGTTCAGCGCCATGCTGGACCTGCCGGAAGCGTCCGGAAGCGCCGCCATGCTCGCGCCACGGCTGATCCATTTCTGCCTGGCGCAGCCCGCTGTCGCGGAATCCGCACTTGGTCCGGACGGCCACCCCGCACGCGGTGGTTTCCTGCCACCCGTGCCGCTGCCGCGCCGCATGTGGGCCGGCGGCGAGGTGATGTTCCACGGCGACCTCACGATCGGTGAACCTGTTCAGCGAACCTCCCGCATCACGGACGTGGTGCTGAAGCAGGGCCGGACCGGAGCGCTCTGCTTCGTCACGGTCCATCATGCGATCGCATCTGAGGGACGCGTGGTTGTCGAAGAGCGGCAGGACATCGTCTATCGCGGGGATGGCGCAAGGGCGGCTGTTGCGCCCGAAGCAGCACCAGCGGGACAGCACAGGCGTGCCATGCCGCTTACCACGCACCTGCTGTTTCGCTACTCCGCGCTCACCTTCAACGGCCATCGCATCCACTATGACCGGCGCTACACCATGGAGGTCGAGGGCTATCCCGGCCTCATCGTCCATGGCCCGCTGCAAGCGACGCTGCTGTTGAATTTCGCGGCCGAATTGAAGGGAACACCACCCACCCGCTTCGCCTTCCGCAGCAGCGGGACCATCTTCGATGATGACAGTGCCTCGCTGCACGCCCG
>JANNEO010000098.1:0-1535 GCA_031378805.1 Hyphomicrobiales bacterium | reverse complement strand
GCCCGGAACCCATCAGCACCAGGGTCCTGGATTGAACGGCGAAGACGGTGGTGATGGGTTCCGGGCTCCGCTCTGCGGCCCCGGAATGACGCAAGGGTTGAATTGGGGACGTGAACATGACCGACGCGCTGGCCGCACTCGGGGACCACATCAAGGCGGCGTTGCCTGGCAAGGTGACGGATTCGGTCGTGTCTTTTGACGAATTGACCATCCACGCCGAGGCGGCGGACATCGTTGCGGTGCTGAGCTTCCTGCGCGATGACCCCGCTTGCCAGTTCTTCAATTTCACGGATCTGTGCGGCGCGGATTATCCGGCGCGCGAACTGCGCTTCGATGTTGTCTATCACATCCTCTCGCCGCGCTTGAACCATCGCATCAGGGTTAAGGTCCAAACCGATGACATGACTCCGGTTCCCTCGATCATCGAGATCTTCCCGGCGGCCAACTGGTACGAGCGCGAGGCCTATGATTTTTACGGCATCCTCTTCACCGGCCACCCGGACCTGCGCCGCATCCTCACCGATTACGGGTTTGACGGGCACCCGCTGCGCAAGGATTTCCCGCTGACGGGCTTCGTCGAGGTGCGCTATGACGACGCCGAGAAGCGTGTGGTCTATGAGCCTGTGAAGCTGGTGCAGGAATTCCGCAATTTCGATTTCCTCTCGCCATGGGAAGGCACGGACTATGTGCTGCCGGGCGATGAAAAGGCGAAGGTTTGAGCGCCATGACCGAACACAACATCCGCAACTTCTCGATCAATTTCGGCCCGCAGCATCCGGCCGCGCACGGCGTGCTGCGCCTTGTGCTGGAGCTTGATGGCGAGATTGTCGAGCGCGTCGACCCGCACATCGGCCTCTTGCATCGCGGCACCGAGAAGCTGATGGAGGCCCGCACCTACCTCCAGAACATCCCCTACTTCGACCGCCTCGACTATGTCGCGCCGATGAACCAGGAGCACGCCTTCTGCCTGGCCATCGAGAAGCTGGCGGGCATAGCTGTGCCGCGCCGTGGCCAGATCATCCGCGTGCTGTTTTCCGAAATCGGGCGCATCCTGTCGCACATCCTCAACGTCACCACGCAGGCCATGGATGTGGGCGCACTGACTCCGCCGCTCTGGGGCTTCGAGGAGCGCGAGAAACTGATGGGCTTTTACGAGCGGGCCTCCGGCGCGCGCATGCACGCGGCCTATTTCCGTCCCGGCGGCGTCCATCAGGATTTGCCATCGAGGTTGGTCGAGGACATCGCCGCCTGGTGTGACCCGTTTCTCAAGGTCTGTGATGATCTTGAAACCCTGCTGACCGACAACCGCATCTTCAAGCAGCGCAATGTCGATATCGGCGTCGTCGATCTCGACACCTGCTGGAAATGGGGCTTTTCGGGCGTGATGGTGCGCGGTTCTGGCGCGCCGTGGGATCTGCGCAAGAGCCAGCCCTATGAGTGTTATGAGGAGATGGAGTTCGACATCCCCATCGGCAAGAACGGCGACTGCTATGACCGTTACTGCATCCGCATGGAGGAGATGCGCCAGTCCGTCC
>JANNEO010000076.1:0-5284 GCA_031378805.1 Hyphomicrobiales bacterium | reverse complement strand
CGGTCACGAGCATGATGCCGGAGCGCAGCGCATGGCTCTTCAGCTGTTCGAGGCTGGGCAGACCAGGCCGTGTGGCGAAAAACAGCACGCCCGCGCAAGCCAGACCCACCACCGTGCGAAAATACATGATCTGCAGCGCATTGAACTGCACGGACAGGCTCTTGATCACGGAATCCATCAGCGTCAGAAGGAGAATGGCGAGGGTCGCAAGCGCGATGGCGGTTCTGTTGGAAGACAAGGAATGGCACTCTCTTGCTGGCGGTCTTCCACCGTCGCATGGTGGCATGACTCCGTCACATGGTGAAATCTGATGGCCGCCATCAATCAGTGTTGGCAAATGCCACCCGCCACGCCATTTTAAGCGCTCAACCTTTTGGGAGAACAGCGACGATGACGCCAGCAACAGGACTGAAGACTGCGGTGGGAAGCTTGCTGATGGCTCTCGCAGGGATGCCCGCCCACGCACAATCCCCGCGCACCGAGGAGCTGGTGGGGCGTTGGGGTGTTGCAGCCTACTGGAATGATGCCGATGCCGCCAAGACAACAGCGCAAGCCAGGAGCTTCTGCAGCCAGCCCTATGTGATCAGCAAGGGAGCCAATGGCGCGGCCCGCATGTTCGAAGCGTTTGAAGGCAAGCCGCAGGATGTCACGATCCAGGGCAATCAGATTGTCGCTGTCAGCGGCTCCGCCCGCTCGACCAAGGCCATCCAGAGTTGGAACGGCAGCACCCTTGTCTTCAACTACGTCGACGAGGAAGCCCGGCGCAAATACGGCAACATGGTCTTCGTACGCTGCGGGCGCTGAATCGGGTTGACGAACGGACGCTGTCGCGGGAACCTGAACGCACAGGCCAGAAATGCGGGTGTCCCGCAGGGCCGGGAGAAAACGCATGTTCCGCACATTCGCAACCGCAGCCGTGGTGAGTCTCGGGCTTTGCGTCGGGGCTGCGGCCCAGACCGGCAACATCGTGTTCTACACCTCGCACGCCGCCGACACGACGGGGCCCGTGCTGGAATTGATGAAGCAGCGCCTCCCCAACCTCAACGTCACGCTGGTGCGCGCCGGCACGGGCGAAGTGTTGCAGCGGCTGAAGGCGGAAGCGGGCAATCCGGCGGCCGACATCATGTGGGGCGGCTCGATCCAGCTGTTCGAAGGCAATGCCGACCTGTTCCAGCCCTTCGTTTCTACCGACAAAGACAGTTTCCTGGTCAGTGACCCGGCCAATATCTGGCACGCTTCCAACATCATTGCGATCGTCATCGGCGTGAACACCAAGAAAGTGCCGCTGGGCGAAACACCTGCCACCACGGCCCAGGCACTGGATGCGAAATACACCGCCATGGGCGGCATCGCCCTGCCTGATCCCGCGAAATCCTCGACCGGATACTCCGTCATCAGCGCCCTCGCAGGCGCCCATGGCTGGCCCTTCGTGGAGAAGGTGGCGAAGACCGCGCGTGTGCTGCCCAGTTCAGGCGGTGCCGCCAACGCGGCGCGTGACGGCGAAACCGCGATGTGCTGGGTGAACGAGGATGTCACGGCCAAATGGGAAAAGGACGGCATCGCCATCAAGTCGGTCTATCCCGCCGACGGCGTGCCAACCGTGGTCGATCCGCAGGCCATCGTGAAGGGCGCGAAAAACCTCGAGAACGCCCGTATCGTCATGGCTTTTCTGAACACCAAGGAAGTGCATGAGACCATGCGCGACAAGGTCAACCGTCGCTCGGCCCGCAAGGATGTCGCCCCGCCTGCCGGCCTGCCCGACCTCGGCAGTCTCAAGCTGATCTTCGCCGCCGAGCCTGCATCCGTCGTCAATGCGCGTTTCGAGAATCTGCGCAAGTGAGCGCCATTGCCAATCGCAACAATCCTCATTCCGAGGTGTGAACGCAGTGAGCCTGGACGACCGCACAACGCTTCTGCAACGCGTCCTTCCGCTGCATGACCCGTGGAAAATCTTTGCCATCGCCGCCCTGCTGCTGATTTCCATCCTGATCGTCGTGCCGCAGCTCTGGATCATCCTTGCATCGCTCCGCGAGGATGGCGGGCGGTTTACCTTTCGCCACCAGGAGGCTGGCGGGCGGATCGAACTGACGCAGGAGACAGTCGCGGGCTACACCTTCACCGAGAGGGACGGCACGCTTGTGGCGACACTGAGCGGCATCGATCTTTTCGCCTTGAGCCGCGCAGGCCCGGCGACCTTGATGTTCGAAGGATTGTCCGGGCCGCTGACAGGCGTGGCGCTGGATGCCAACCGCCTGCGTCTCGAGACGGGGGGCAGGCGCATCACCATGAACCAGACGGTGCCGATGGGTTTGTTCGGGACAACCCGGTTGCCGATCGCCGTCGAACAGATCAGCCCGACACGCTTTCGCGTGCGCCATGGCAGCAATGCTTTCATGGAGGCGATCGACCCTGATCCACGCTGGACATTGCGCAACTTCGGCGCATTCCTCAGCGAACCCTCGGCCCGGACCGCGCTGATCAACAGCCTCGTCGTCACGCTGTCCGCCACTGCACTCGCGGGCATCATCGGCGTGTCGCTGGCCTGGATGATCGCCAAGTTCGATATCTACGGGCGCGAGGGGCTGGTTGTTCTCGTGACCATGGCTGCCGTTTCGCCGCCTTTTCTGGGTGCCTATGCCTGGCGCATGTTGCTGGGTTCCAGCGGGATATTGACCCAGGCGCTGGGCTTGGACTGGACCATCATCGGCTTGCATGGCGTGATCTGGGTCACGGCATGGCATGTATTTCCACTGGTCTTTCTGCTGTCCTATGATGCCTTCACGGGCGCGGATGCAGCCTTGGGCGAGGCTGCCGAAAGCCTGGGGGCATCGCCGCTCAGGCGGGTGCTTTCGGTCGATCTGCCACTGGCGATGCCTGGCGTGCTCACCGGCCTCTATATGGCGCTGATCTCCGCCTTCGCGGATTTCGGCACGCCCAAGATCATCTCGCTCGATCTCAAGCTGATGCCGACGCTTGTCTATGACGAGTTCCTCTCGGAGGCGGGTGCCAATCCGTCGATGGCAAGCGCGGGTGCGTTGCTGATGGTCGCGGTATCGACCGCCTTTCTGGGGGCCTATCGCGCCTATCTGTCGTTTGGCACCTATGCCACTGTCTCCGCCCGGCGACTGTCCCCCCGCAAGCCCTCACGCGGGGTCCACGCGCTGATCCTGGCCTTTGCGGCCTTCATATTGCTGATGGCCTTCGTTCCGCACGGGACAGTCCTCATCACCTCGTTCATGGAATGGCGCTCTGGCGTGGTGTTTCCCGTGCTGACATTGGCGAATTACCGCACGATGTTCGCCAATGAGCTGATGCCGGTGCTGATCAGCCTTTCGCTCGCCACTGTCTCGACCGCAGCCAACATCCTGCTGGGCATCGGCATCGCCTATGTGCTGGTGCGCAAGCGCTATCCTGTCATCGGGCCGCTGCTCAACGGCATTGTGATGATGCCCTATGTCATCCCCGGCACGGTGATCGGCATCGGTCTCATCCTGGCGCTGAACACACCGCCGCTGGTGCTCACCGGCACTTGGGCGATCCTGTGCCTGTCGTTCTTCATCCGCAACTTGCCTTACACGGTGAAGGCGTCGGAAGCCGTGCTGTTCCAGATTCATCCCGCCCTTGAAGAGGCAGCGGTGTCGCTGGGCGCGACACCCTTGCGCAGCTTCACCCACGCGACGCTGCCGCTGATGGCCTCGGGCCTGGTCTCCGGCGCGACACTTGCCTTCTTGCATGGCATGACCGAACTGTCATCGACCATCGTTCTCTACCGCCCGCCCTGGAAGCCGATGACGGCGGTGATCTTCGAGAACACCATCACGCTGGGCGCCGACTTTGGCATCGCGGCCGCCATGACGGTGTTGCTGATGGTCATCCTCTATGGCCCGCTGTGGCTCATCACGCGGAAGACACGTGGACAGATGGCAAGGGCTGGAGCGGTGTGATGGGCAAAATGTGATGGGAACAGCAATCGCAATCCGCAATGCGACCAAGGATTTCGGTCGCAAGAAGGCGCTCGATGATGTGTCGCTCGACATCAGGCCTGGTGAATTTTTCACGCTTCTTGGCCCATCTGGCTGCGGCAAGACCACACTTCTGCGGGCCATCGCAGGCTTCAACGATCTCACCCACGGCGAGATCATTTTCGATGGCAGGAACGTGGCAGGGCTTGAAGCCTGGAAGCGTGGCATCGGCTTCGTGTTCCAGAACTACGCACTGTGGCCCAACAAGACCGTGTTCGAGAACATCGCCTATGGCTTGCGCATCCGGAAGCAGGATGAGGCGACCGTGCGCACCAAGGTGGCTGATGCGCTCGCCATGGTGCGCCTTGTCGATGTGGAGCAACGCTATCCCGGCGAAATGTCGGGCGGGATGCAGCAGCGCATCGCCATCGCCCGCGCCCTAGTGGTGGACCCGCCGATCCTGTTGCTCGACGAGCCGCTGTCCAACCTCGACGCCAAGCTGCGGGTATCCCTGCGCCGCGATATCCGCGAGATCCAGAAGCGGCTCGGCCTGACCGCAGTCTATGTCACGCATGATCAGGAAGAGGCACTGGAGGTGTCCGACCGCATCGCCGTCATGAGCCAGGGCAAGCTGGAACAGGTGGGCACGCCGGAAGATATCTACGAGCGGCCCGAGCGGATCTTCGTGGCCGATTTCATCGGTGCCGCCAACCTCATC
Source organism: Hyphomicrobiales bacterium (assembly GCA_031378805.1). Taxonomy (GTDB): domain Bacteria; phylum Pseudomonadota; class Alphaproteobacteria; order Rhizobiales; family Beijerinckiaceae; genus JADCCX01. The sequence goes on along the minus strand of JANNEO010000076.1, from coordinate 604 downwards.
AAGGGCGTGGTGAACAACGGCAGCTTCATCGCTGATTCGGGTGGGACGCTGCCCTTGCCCGGTGGCGGCGACAATGGACCAGGCACGCTGCTCATCCGCCCAGAGCATGTCGTGCTGTCAGTCACTGGCGGTATTCCGGGCATCATCGCCAATCATTTCTATGTGGGCGTGAACCGGCGCTACCGCGTGGAGACACAGGCTTTCGGCGACCTGACAGTCGATACGGCCACGCGGCATGAGGAAGGCAGCGACATTGGCGTGGCCTTCAGCCAGAGCCGCCTGCTTAGAGCATGACGTTGTTAGACGGCTTCGCAGGCACCCGCAGGAAAAGCAGCAGCGCCACCAGCAAGGCACCACCCAGCGCCAGATGGATCATAGAATAGGCTTCCACCGCGGGTGTGCCGGAGGCCGTGGCCAGACGCATGGACTGGCCGCTTAGGGCTTGCAGCACGCCCGCGCCGCCGATGGCGAGAAAGTTGAGACAGGTCACGCCGCGCCCCAGCAGATGGTCCGGAAAGAACTGGCGGCCATGGCTCAGCATCAGACTGTAGGTAAGGCCGAAGAAGCCAAGCGCCACGAGGATCAGCGCGGATCCTGTGCCGCC
>JANNEO010000072.1:0-31099 GCA_031378805.1 Hyphomicrobiales bacterium | reverse complement strand
GAGGCTTTGCGCTCGGGACTCTATACGATGACGCCAGAAGAAGAGGCGGCTGTCCAGGAGGGCATCGATGATGCTGACCGCGGCGATCTTGTGTCGTCTGAAGCCATTGCGGCGCTCTTCAAACGCTACGAAGCATGATCGTCAGCTATTCGCGTCGGGCCAGCCGCGATCTTGAAGATATCCTGAGCTATCTCTCCGACCGATCCCCTGGCGGTGCGCACAACGTGTCGCGCAGCATTGCCGCTGCCATCGATGGTCTGGCGGAAAACCCGGAGATCGGGGTCAAGACCAGTCGGCCCGGCGTGCGGGTCCGGCTGGCGGTCGGATATCCGTACAAGGTTTTCTATCGCGTGAGGGAGGATGCTGTTGAAATCCTGCATGTGCGGCATGCGGCGCGGCGGGTTTGGCAGGGGATTTGAACGAGATTCCAGGTGCGTAACTTAATCCCCCTCATGTCGAGGTGCTAGTCCCTTGGCGAGCCTCGAGACACGCACCATGCCTGTGCAATTCGCGCTTGTCCGCAAGAAGAACCGGCCCGGATATCGTGCATGTCTCGAGGCTCGCCAAGGGACTAGCACCTCGACATGAGGGGATGGGTGGGTGCTGATGGTATAATGCTTATGCAATGCCCGTAGTGCGCAATATCAAACCGAACGAAAAAACTCTTCGTTGACGGCGTAGTCCGTGACCGGCGTCACCCCAAGTTTCAGGTCTTTCAGCAAGTCGCAAAGACCCTCCCCGTCAACAAGGTCAACGGCTGGCGCACCGTCTCGGGTGGCTTCCTTCCGGGCTTCGGTGGTGAAGGTACCGGTTGTCATGATCAGGCCCTTGTCCGCGCGGCCAAGCATGGCGGACTGGAAGAGCCGGACTTCCTGCGAACCAACGGCGCTCTTCCACCTTTTGGATTGGAAGACCACGCGGAAAGACACGAGATTGACCCGCAAGACGCCTATGCCATCGATGCCTCCGTCCCCAGACTTGCCTGTGACTTCAACACGGGTGAAGCCGCTCTCCCGCAAGATACGCTGGCATAACCGCTCGAAGGCATCCGGCTTGATCGTTAGAAGAACGGCAAGCAGGCGCTCTTTCCAGTCTCTTAAATCGGGAGACGCGACGCTGGCCTCTTCGGTATCATCTGGTTGATCATTGGCGACCTTCTTGCGCTTGGCAGTGCCTACGGCCCGGACGTCACGTTTTATAGTCTCGACATCGGCAGGAGTGATCCGCTCGCCCTTGTCCGTGAGACTCCATACTCCGCGTTCGGAATTTTCGAGCGCACCCCAGGACTTCAAATAGGTCCGCGTCCACGCCAGTCGATAGGCCAGTTCAGACGTGCCGCGCTTGGCATCGGTAACGTTCCGCACAGCTTCCGAAAGGCCGAGTGCATTGGCAACTTCGTCAACCAATTCGTCATTAGAGGCAGATCCGCCAAGCCGTTTCAAGGCGTGGACCATCGGAACCATCATCTCATCGAACCTGGGAACATCCGCTTTGGTCACCATATTGATCAAACTCCAGCAGAAATCTTGAACGCTTATTGAATTTGACTGTTCATCAGCCAACTTCCGGCCTTGTTCAAATGGTTTTCGATCAAGCCCCGAAATATGTGGCGGCGCGGACAGGTTATAGTTTGGATTTGTCCCCCTTCCCTTCCCCCGCCTTTTCCCCTATACGCCCAATCAGACCACGCTGGACGACATCCCGGCGTGGCCTTTTTGTTTCCTCTTTTTGAACGGAGTTCCCGATGTCGATTACTGCTGAACGCAAGACTGCGGTCATTGCGGACAATGCGCTGAAGCCCACCGATACCGGCTCGCCGGAGGTCCAGGTGGCTATTCTGACCGAGCGCATCACCAACCTCACCGAGCACTTCAAGATGCACGTCAAGGACAACCATTCCCGGCGTGGTCTGCTGAAGATGGTGTCGCAGCGCCGCACCCTGCTCGATTACGTCAAGCGCAAGGACGAGGCCCGCTACAAGGCCCTCATCACCAAGCTCGGCATCCGCCGTTAAGCAGAGTCTGGAGCCTTTCTCGATCCTCATCCTGAGCCTGTCGAAGGATGCTCCAGAGCGCACTGAAAGCGCAAACCTCTATCCTTCGACAAGCTCAGGATGAGGTTTGCACGCGAGGGCGGATACACATACCGCCTTCACTCAAACCACACGTCGCGTCGGCAATGGGGCCGTCGCACCGCTGGCAGACACACATGACATCAGCCATGGCAGGATCGCCGGACGTCCGGGATGCGCACGCATCCGGGCTTCTCGCCGTCTTGCGCATGGCTTATGCCGTTTGATCCGCCTCTACCGCTGCCCCGGAAGGCCCGGGCGCAGGCACGAAAGCTGAACACATGTTCGATCATCAGAAAGTTTCCATCAACTGGGCCGGGCGCAAGCTCACGCTCGAAACGGGCAAGATCGCCCGCCAGGCCGACGGCGCGGTTCTTGCCACCTACGGCGAAACCGTGCTGCTCGCCACGGTAGTCTCCGCCAAGGAGCCGAAAGTCGGCATCGATTTCTTCCCGCTCACCGTGAACTATCAGGAAAAGACCTTCGCGGCCGGTCGCATTCCCGGCGGCTACTTCAAGCGCGAGGGCCGTCCGACCGAGAAGGAGACGCTGCTCTCCCGCCTCATCGACCGCCCGATCCGCCCACTCTTTCCGCAGGGCTACCGTCATGACACCCAGGTCGTCGTCACCGTGCTGCAGCACGATCTCGAGAACGACACCGATGTGCTCGCCATGGTGGCGGTCTCCGCCGCGCTGACAATCTCCGGCGTGCCCTTCATGGGCCCGGTCGGTGCCGCCAAGGTCGGTTACATCAACGGCGAATACGTGATGAACCCCACGGCACAGCAGATGGAAGACAGCGTGCTGGAACTCGTGGTCGCCGGCACCGAAGACGCCGTTCTGATGGTTGAATCGGAAGCCAAGGAATTGTCCGAGGAGATCATGCTGGGCGCCGTCGTGTTCGGCCAGAAGGGCTGGCAGCCCGTTCTCGAAGCGATCATCAAGCTGGCCGAGAAGGCCGCCAAGGAGCCGCGCGACTTCACGCCTGCCGATCATTCCGTGGTGGCCAAGGCCATCATGAAGGTGGCCGAGAAGGATCTGCGCAAGGCTTACAAGATCACGGCCAAGGCCGAGCGCTACAAGGCGATCGACGCTGTGAAAGCGAAGGTGATGGCGGAGCTTTCATCCGATGCTCCGGACGGCAAGAAGACCTTCGACAAGGAAACCCTCAAGGGCCAATTCAAGGATGCGCAGGCACAGATCGTGCGCCTCAACATCCTGGATGATGGCATCCGCATCGATGGCCGCGACGTCAAGACAGTGCGTCCCATCGTTTCGGAAGTCGGCATCCTGCCGCGCACCCATGGCTCGGCGCTGTTCACGCGCGGTGAGACCCAGGCGCTCGTGGTGGCGACACTCGGCACCGGCGATGACGAGCAGTACATCGACGGCCTGATGGGCACCACGAAGGAAACCTTCCTGCTGCACTACAACTTCCCTCCCTATTCCGTGGGCGAGACAGGCCGCATGGGTTCGCCCGGCCGCCGCGAAATCGGCCACGGCAAGCTTGCCTGGCGCGCTATCCGGCCGATGCTGCCCGCGCATCACGACTTCCCCTACACGCTGCGCATCGTCTCGGAGATCACCGAGTCGAACGGCTCATCATCCATGGCAACCGTGTGCGGCACTTCGCTCGCCCTGATGGATGCGGGTGTTCCTCTGAAGGCGCCCGTGGCTGGTATCGCCATGGGCCTCATCCTTGAAGGCAAGCGCTTCGCCGTCTTGTCCGATATCCTGGGCGATGAAGATCACCTGGGCGACATGGATTTCAAGGTGGCTGGCACCATGGGCGGCATCACGTCGCTGCAGATGGACATCAAGATCGCCGGTATCACCGAGGAGATCATGAAGGTCGCGCTCGGCCAGGCCAAGGGCGGCCGCGAGCACATCCTGGACGAAATGGCCAAGGCGCTCACGGGCGCCCGCGCGGAACTTGGCGAACATGCGCCTCGCATCGAGACCATCAAGATCAACCCGGACAAAATCCGCGAAGTGATCGGTACGGGCGGCAAGGTGATCCGCGAGATCACCGAGAAGACCGGCACCAAGATCAACATCGAGGATGACGGCACGATCCGTGTGGCAGCCTCCGATGGCAAGGCCATTCAGGCCGCGATGAACTGGATCAAGGGCATTGCCTCCGATCCGGAGATCGGCATGATCTATGAAGGCACCGTGGTCAAGGTGATGGAGTTCGGTGCTTTCGTGAACTTCTTCGGCTCCAAGGATGGCCTCGTCCATATCTCGCAGCTGTCACGCGAGAAGGTGGCGCAGACCAAGGACATCGTGAAGGAAGGCGACAAGGTCAAGGTGAAGCTCATGGGCTTCGACGACCGTGGCAAGACGCGCCTTTCGATGAAGGTGGTCGACCAGGCGACAGGCGAAGACCTCGAAGCGAAGCAGTAGGCCGACCCAGACGCAGACCGAGGCGTGTAACTGACCTCTGTCTTGAATCATGAAAACGCTGCCCTCACCGGCAGCGTTTTTTATATTTGCACTTGTTAGCTCGATAATCTCTATGACGTTGCGTTATTCTTGCAGGAAAATTCAAGCTTCCTGCCCTAAACAAGGCGTTTTTAGGAAAGAATTAACTGAACAAGGCCAATTCTGTTCTTCTGGGGATCCATTTTTGAAGGCGGTCTCCCAATAAGAATATGCGCTTCGAGAGCATCGCCCGTTCAAGGTTTTCCATGCGCATGTTCAAGTTTTCTCGCAATCTTTCCCTCAAGATGCAGTTGTCGATCGCAGGCTTCATCGCCTTCCTTCCAGCGCTGGTCATTGCAGGATTGTTCTATCAGCAACTCCAGAAAGAGATCGCCTTCAGCCAGAAGGAGATCGATGGACTAGAACACGTCCGGCCTGTCTGGGAAGCATTGGTGCGCCTGTCGTCCTCACGCCTTGGCAGCGAAAGCAAGGTCGCGGCAAAAGACATCCAGGACAGGCTGATGGCAGCCCATGGCAAGCATGGCGCAACACTGGAAAGTGGTGGCAGCTTCACCAAATTCACCGCGAGCCTGAAGGATACTGGCTGGCTCTCGCCAACCCCAACGAAGGTTACTGAAACCAATCTTGCCATAAGCCAGGGTCATGCGTTCATCCGTGACCTTGGTGATCTCTCCAACCTGACACTCGATCCGGACCTCGACACGTTCTACCTCATGGAAATCACCACGATGCGGCTTCCGGCACTGATGGAGCGCACGGTGCAACTTCACGATCTGGTCATGGCATTTAGGGAACCCGGCAATCGAACTGACCAGAAGCGCGGAGCGTTTTTTGGAGCCCTTGGGAATTTTGATTCCGATATTGCCGAAATTGGAAAATCCCTCACCAGAGCCATCAGCGGCAACCCTGAAGGCCAGATCAAAACTGCCGTAGCTGCTGCCCAAGCGGCATACACCGCGCAAGCGCAAGCCGTTTCACGCGCCTTGAAGGGGCTGGGATCCGACCTGACGGCGAAGGACACTTCGGCAGTCGATATCACGGCAATCACACCGGCAATGCAGGGCATGGTGGTGGCCTATGATCAGTTCTGGCGCGCCGCCAGCGGCTCCCTGGATGAGCGACTGGGTGTCAGGGTCAAAGGTCTCAACGACAAGGTGATCAACATGCTTGCGGTGAGCGGCGGAATTACGCTGCTTGCGTTGTTGATCGGCCTGTATTTCTCCAATGCCATGGTGATGAATCTCTATCGCCTGAAGAAAACCATCGACGCGGTGGCACAGGGCGATCTTTCCGTCCGCAATGCGGTGAGTGACAGCAGGACCGAAATCGGTGGCGTGTCTCGTGCCATTGACCGTCTGCGCGATGCCGTTGCCGAGCGCATGGATGCCAAGCATCTGGCAGAGCGCGACACAATCGTGGACCAGCAGCGCCGCGCCTTGATCGAAACGGTTGCACAAGACATCAACAGTCAGGTCGACGGCCTCATCTCCGAGATGAACACGGCCTGCCACGAGTTGCTGACCACCGTCGAATTGGTGTCGACCAATGCCCAGAACACACAGATTCACATGGCGACGACCTCAGAGCGCCTGGATGGCACAGCCAACAATGTCCTGAAAGTCGCCAGCTCCATCATGCAACTCGCCCAGAGCACGCGCGAGATTGCTGAACAATCAGCAACGGCTGCCAATGTCGCCGACAAGGCCCGCCGAGGAACCGACCGTGTTCAGGTCAGCCTTTCGACGCTCGACAATGCCGTGCAGAAAATTGGCGATATTGGCGGACTGATTTCCGGTATCGCCAGCCAGACGAACCTCCTGGCCCTGAATGCCACCATCGAGGCCGCGCGCGCGGGTGACGCCGGACGCGGTTTCGCAGTTGTCGCCAGCGAAGTGAAAGCGCTCGCCAGCCAGACCACCAACGCCACCCACGAAATCGCATCGCAGATCGCGGCGATCCGCGATGCCGTGGTCGACGTCAGCGGTGTCGTGAATGACATGACACTGATCATCGGCGAGATCACCAGTGTGTCGAGCGCCATTGCGTCCGCAACGGAAGAGCAATCAACCACCACGGATCTCATCAATACCAGCGTAGAGGAGACCGCCACGGACTCCCGCGCCGTGTCTGAGGTGTTGCGGGACGTGACCAACAAATCACTCGACACCAGCGAGAAAGCCGCGAACCTCACCAACATCGCAACGGCCCTGTCGCGCAAGGCCGATGAGGTCGAGCGTTCGATGGCACGGTTGCTGAATGACCTGAAGGCGGCCTGAGACTTTCCTTGCTGGCAGCGAACAAAGTCACTGCACGTCAGCCTGGTCGCAATTGACACCAAAGAAAAAGGGCGCTGTCGCCAGCACCCTTTGTTCATTGCAACTGCTGCTGGCTGATCAAGCAGCCAAGTTCTTCAAAATGCCAATCTCTTCAAGCAGCTTTTGCCTTCTCGATGAAAGCGGCAAAGGCTGCCGGTTCCGCCATGGCGATGGCGGCGAGCATCTTGCGATCCACCTCAACGCCAGCCTTGATAAGGCCGCCGATGAAGGTGGAGTAGGTCAGGCCGTGCTCGCGCACGGCGGCGTTGATGCGCTGTATCCACAACCCGCGGAAATTGCGCTTCTTGATTCGGCGATCCTTGGTTGCCCACTGCATCGAGCGATCGACGGCAGCCTTGGCAGCGCGGATGGTGTTCTTTCGGCGACCGTAAAAGCCCTTTGCGGCCTTGAGTGTCTTCTTGTGCTTGGCGTGGGCGGTAACGCCCCGTTTGACGCGAGCCATGTGTTTGCTCCTCGGGTGCGGTTGGCGTTAGCGTGAGTTCGGAAGACGGAAACGGATGACATTGTCACCGTCCGTCTTGAACAGGACGCGAGTTCCGCGATGGTCCCGGATCTGCTTCTTGGTCCGCTTGATCATTCCGTGACGCTTGCCGGTCTGCTGGTACTTGACCTTGCCGGTGGCCGTCACTTTGAAGCGCTTCTTTGCGCCCGAGTGGGTCTTCAGTTTGGGCATTTTGCTCTCGTATCAGTTGTGGCGCAGAAACAAGCGTTTCTGGCCGAAGTTCCCGAAAGAACGACAAAGATCGCCGCGGCAGCCCTAACTGGCCGGGCGATCAGGAAGCGTCCCCTTGCCGCAAGAAGACCAGGAAGGCAAGGGAAAACTCCCGTTGGAGTGACCTTCAGGTCAAAACATCGTCCGTCAAGCGCCCTTCAGTTTTGCGATGATTGCGAGAAGGGCACCCGCAAGCACGAGGGCGAGGCCGACGAAGATGCACAGCCATTTCAACCGGGTCGCCTTCGACGCACGGGCGACGTCGCCTGCCTCGATGCGGGGATAGCTCTTCAGCAGCTTGCGGATGGCGCTGCCCTCGTCGAGATCCACCAACGCGCCTGTCGCAATCAGCAACCCGCCGAGGAATGGCACCCAAGAGGCAAGCGTCCATTTCTCGGCAGCCAGCGCCGATGATGTCCACATGCCCAATGCAGCACCCGAGATGCCATAGGCCACAATGAAGGCCAGCTCGATGCGCGTCTGGATGCGCAGATAGTCCTTGCGCTTCTCGCTGCCCAACCGCTCGAAATAACCACTGACCTCTTCGACACCATAGCCGAAGAAGCGCATGTCCAGCGCATGGTCACCAGGCGTGCCCGTCACCAGGCGCTCCATGGCAAGCCTCATGCGGTGGCCCAGCCAGATGAGCGCGATGCAGCCAAGGATAAGGAAGTAGAATGTGCGACGCATGGCAGTGGTCTAGCGGGAATTGGCCCGCACCGCCACCGCAGGCGGCAAGATCGGACCCATTATCTCCGGGCGACATCCAGTGCTTCTTTCAACACAGCGATGTCACCGATGTGGTTTGCGAGCAGGAGAACGAGCTTGGCGTTCAGCATCAGGCTCTCTTGCTCCGGCAACGCCCGGTGCGCATCGACAAGCAGGCGGAACGCTGCATCTGGATCAGCCAGGCGGTTCTCGGTCATCAGCCGCGCATGAGGCATACTCATCCTCCCCTCGCCCGCTGCAATGCAGCGACGACATTGTCCCGCCCAAGAGTCGCAAATCGCGCCGCAACATGCCCGTCGGGACGGATCAGATAGCCGTTGCCCTCTGCCAGGGCGAACCGGCTGCGTAGGAGTCCTTCGGGATCACGGATATCGCGGCCAAGCGCCAGGGATTTCAGCCCCTCTTCTTCAGGCAGAACAAAAGCACCTGCGTCATGCAGCAGCGTGAAATCCTGTCCAAGCACTTCCGTCAGGTGGGCAGGCCGCGCGTGCGCTTGCTGCACAGGGGCATCCGGAATGGGTGCGCCGGGCAGGATACCGCCCTCCCACTGCGCATCATCCGCTGTCGAGAGCGGGCTGTCGGCATAGGCCGTCGGTAATGAAAGGCGCCCGGAATTGACCATACGCTTGGCAAAGGCGGTGTGGCGCGCGAGGGTCAGGGCAGCGTTGCGCAGCATCTTTTCGGCATCCGAGTGCGGTGCCAGGAAATCCGTAGCCCTGGTCGAATTGAGGATGTTCTCGTCAGCCGCTTCCGACCGCTCCGTATCATAGGTCCGGATCAGCGGGGCGGGAGCCAGGCCTTTCACGATCAGCGCCAGTTTCCATGCCAGGTTCTGGGCATCCTGTACGCCGGAATTGGCCCCTCGCGCTCCGAAGGGAGACACCTGATGCGCACTGTCGCCCGCGAAGATCACCCTGTCATGCACGAAGCGCTCCAACCGTCGACACTGGAATTTGTAGATCGACACCCATTCCAATGTGAAATCGCCATGGCCGAGCATACGGGCAATTCTCGGTAGCACGGTTTCAGGGCGCTTTTCCGCTTCTGCATCGGCATCCCGCCCAAGCTGGAGGTCAATTCGCCAGATATCATCGGGCTGCTTGTGCAGGAGGGCGGACTGACCTGCATGGAAGGGGGGCTCGAACCAGAACCGGCGCTCCACCGGATAATCCGCCGTCATCTTCACATCGGCGATCAGGAATTGGTCTTCGAAGACCTCGCCAGCGAAATCCAGCCCCAGCATGGTGCGAGCGGGCGAGCGGGCACCATCGCAAGCAATCAGCCAGTCTGCCGTAAGGTGATAGCAGCCGTCCGGCGTATCGATCGTCAATCGGACATGGTCGGGATGGCGGGTGACGGCGCTGACCCTGTTGCGCCAGCGCAGGTCAATCATCGGCAAGTCTGCCACGCGTTCGACGAGGAAGCCCTCGACATAGTATTGTTGCAGGTTGATGAAGGCCGGCATCTTGTGGCCTGTCTCGGGCAGCAGGTCGAAGCTGTAGAGCTCATCCTCGCCCTGGAACACTCGTCCCACCGACCAGCGCACGCCCTTGTCGAGCATGGGTGCGGCGCAGTGCAGGCGATCAAAAATCTCCAGCGTTTTCTTGGCGAAACAGATGGCACGGCTGCCCTCGCCGATGCGGTCGGCATCGTCCAGCAGCACCACCGCAATACCGCGTTGCGCCAGATCGACCGCAAGCGACAAGCCAACCGGCCCTGCGCCGACGATCACAACAGGATGATGCGCCGGACCCGCCCTGTCCTGATCGGAGGAGCGCCGATAGCCATACTGGTAGATCGTCTTGCGGCCCGACATCCCATGGACCTAATGGCAGAAATGGTTGCGCGTGCAACTGTTTTCGCGGCTATTTCTCGCGGCCGTAGACACCAATATCGAGCATCCGACCGGAATTGATGTTGAGGCCCTTCACCCGGCCACGCAAACTCGGCTTGTCCGCAACAGCTGCAAGGCCAGCGTCAAAGCCCGCCTGATGGCGTTGCTCCACGAAGGCGATGCCGCAACCGGGGGCAGCGAAAATGGCAGCGGCAGTGCTGCCGTCCACCAGAACAATCTCCGTGTCCGTCAGAAACACCAGGCTGGGTTCATTGTAACCGGCGCTTGCGTAGCGTGGTGCGGTGCAGGCAACCTCGCTTGCAGCCTGTGCCAAACGCTTCGACAGGTTGATAGCCTGAAGCTGCGGCATCCCGAAGGGATAGGCCGCGACCGTGAGGCTCAGGGCGGACGCAACAAGCAATGCCGCGCCAGCCATCGGTTCCGCCCGATGCAGTGCCCGCATCGCCACAAAGGCCAAGGCTGCGGCCATCAGCAGGAACGGCAGTGCGAGCCATGGCAGCCCCCGATCAAGGTACCAGAATCCACCGATCCCTGCGACCAGCAGCAGCGTGGGCACGAGCAACGCCAGCGCCGACACCGCTTTCGCGGATCGCCAGCCGAAGGGGATGCCATCGCGCTCCACAGCCATCACGGCGAGCACGGCAATGGCGGGATAGAGCGGCAGGACGTAGTGCGGCAGCTTGGTCTGCACCACCTCGAAGATGACCCAGCATGGGATGATCCAAGCCAGAAGGAACGCCACCGCGTCGTCCCGGCGCTCACGCCAGGTAAAGCGAAAGGCCAGCGCCATGAACACCGCCAGCGGCCAGGCCGTGGCCCAGAACAGCGTGGCGTAGAGGCCCGGCGGCCCCCAGTGGCGCTCCTGCCCCTGGCCAACCTTGCCAAGCATGTCCTTGCCGACACTGTCCGCGAAGAAGGATCCCCCCGTCTTGAGCGCGATGGCGACAAGCCAGGGCGCAGCCATGACAGCCACGATCAGCAGGCCGAGCCATGGCCGCAGGGGAAGCAGCCAGCGGCCTGATCGCTCCCGCAGCGACAAGGCCAGCGCCGGAATGAAGACGATCATCGGCGTGATCGGCCCCTTGATCAGCACACCCGCTCCCATGGCGATCCAGAAGAACCAGACGTTCAGCCGGGTCAAAGGTTGCGCGGTCTGCGGGCTGACGGCGGAGAACCACAGACGTGAGAGCACCGCGAAGCCGACGAGGCAGGTGAAGAGCAGCGCAGCATCCGTCTTGGCCAACCGGGCCTCCACACCAATCAGGACGGTCGATGCCATCAATGCGGCAGCGACGAAAGCACCGCGGCGCGACAGGAAGGCCAGCGCTCCCCAATACAGCAGAAGCACCGATCCAATGGCTGCAAGCCAGGATGGCAGGCGATAATAGCCGATGGTGCGCAAGGCATCGGGCGCGTTCAACGCCCTTGCCACAGACACGCTCGCGGATTGCAACCAATAGATGCCGACCGGCTTCTTGTGCCGGGCCTCATCCTGGAAACGGATATCCACGAAATCCCGCGTTTCCACCATCTGCTTCGTGGCCTGCGCAAAGCGTGGCTCGTCGCGGTCCATGGGCTGGAGCGAAAACAGCCCTGGCGTGAACAACAGGAGAGACAGCGCGATCAACGCAGCCGCCGCCCGGCCATGCGACAAGGTCAGCCAGCCCAGCCAGCGCTCGGCGGCCGCAGAGAGGCGCGTCGTGAGGGCGGCATCATCGGGAAGCGAGGCCAGGGCCAACTGCAAATCCTTCTCTTCTCGCAAGGGTGCGTGGCCTGAGCCAGATTGGCGGCCCCAGCTGGATTCGAACCAGCGACCTACTGCTTAGAAGGCAGTTGCTCTATCCAGCTGAGCTATGGGACCGACGGACGGAATTCTCTAGTCGCTGGGGCCGGGGCGTCAAGCGAGATGCTGGTCCACCGTCCCATGGGTCGTGCTGCACGGCTGTTGTGCGTCCTTCGAGGCTCGCTATCGCTCGCACCTCAGGATGAGGAAACATGTGCCTTGCAAGACCCATCAGTCCTCATCCTGAGGTGCGATGTAGCGAAGCGTAGGAGCCTCGAAGGACGCACAATGGCAGTGCAACGTCGTCCTATGGAAGACGGAACCCGCAGCTCAATGCGTCCACTGGCCCTGACGGGTGAACTTGAAATTGTCGGAATAGGACACGGCCTTGTGGGTAGCCTCGCGCGGCTCCTCGATACGGAAGGCGATTCCGTTGCGGGTAGCATAGGCAACAGCATCATCCTTGCTGTCGAACCACAACTTGATCTGGCTGTTCATGTCGCCACTTGATGTCCAGCCCATCAGCGGCTCGACCGTACGATCCGCCTCGGCCTCGTATTCCAGCAGCCAGCGCGTGGACTTGGCGGATCCGGATTGCATGGCTGTCTTGGCAGGGCGGTAGATGCGTGCGCTCATCGGCTGATCTCGAAGGAGTGCGTCAACTCGGGATCAAGAAAACCGAATGGTCGGGGCGGCAGGATTTGAACCCGCGACCCTCTGGTCCCAAACCAGATGCGCTACCAGACTGCGCTACACCCCGGACATTTCGGTCTTGATGCGCAGCGGGTATCATGGGGGAAAGCAGACCACAAGCGTTCTTATGCCGAGCGGACAAGCAATCACTTGATCAGGGGATGCCTGACGCGGTCTCCCGCTTTCAAGCCCAGCTTGGTTGCCACACCCGCGTTAATCTCAAGCACAAAGCGCACTGGAGCCCCCGCTGCAATCGTGGTTTCGTCCAAGGGCTGCGCCCGTTCATGGATGCGATGGATGGTGCCGTTGGCGCGGATGAACACCATGTCGAGAGGGATATAGGTGTTGCGCATCCACATCGTGACCGGTTCTTCCCGATCGAAATCAAACAGCATCCCGCGATCTTCAGGCATGAACTGGCGGAACATCAGGCCCTTGGCCCGCTGCTCCGGCGTCTTCATCACCTCGGCCTGGAAGACATGCGTCGCAGCGCCACTCACGATTTCCACGCGTTCGAGGCTGTCTTGCATGACCGCCTCTTTCTTGCGCTCACGCGCCAGATTGGTGCCGAGAGAAATGCCCGTGACACCCAGCATCGTGACGACGATGCCCGCGACGATCCATTTGGTTCGATTGGAGCCGGAAGCTGCTTCGGTCATGCGGACGCCCTCGTTGCCAACGCTATAGCGCCGGATGCGCAAGCCGCAAAGGTATCAATGGGAGGCAGGCGGTGCGCCGGTCAGCGGTCGGATTTCGGCGGCCATCAGACCCTTCGAGCTGTCACCATAGCGCACGAGTACCGTTTCGCCCGGCACCAGTTCCGTGATGCCGTAGCGCCGCAGCGTCTCCATATGCACGAAGATATCGGGCTGACCTTCTCCGGTTGTCACAAAGCCGAAGCCCCGCAGGCGGTTGAACCACTTGACCACCGCGCGTTCCAGACCACTGCTTGGCGTGACCTGGACATGGGTGCGTGCCTGCGGCAATTGTGAAGGGTGCATCGCGGTCGTTGGATCGATGGACAACACACGGAAGGCCTGCAACCCGCGCGACCGCATCGCAGCCTCGACCACGATCCGCGCCCCCTCTGGGGCCGCAACAAAACCACCATTGCGCAGCACGGTCACATGCAGCAACACGTCCGCTGCACCATTGTCCGGCATGATGAAGCCATAGCCCTTGGCAGCGTCGAACCATTTGATGAAACCGGCGACTTCGACAAGGTCAAGTGTCTGTTCAGGTGCAACTTCCGTGACGGAACCGAGCTGCGGGGTCATTTGACCGCCGACAGTCGCTTTCTTGACTACATCATCGGAGTTCATACGCGCCGCCTCACCACACCAATCCGCACACGGCGAATCTACTTGAAGAAGATCATATCACTGCCTTGTGACTGTCAAAGGGCAATTTTAGAAATGCACATGATCAAACTTGTGTTGCATCCCGGAAAGCACAGTTCCGATATCGGCCCGGATCACAAGATCGGCAAAAGTATCAAATGCGGTGTCTTCGCCGTTGATGATCACCAACTTCGCGCCGTTTTCCTTGGCGGCGCGGGGCAGATTGGCCGCCGGAAAGACCACAAGCGACGAGCCAACCACCAGAAACAGGTCACACGACAGAGCCGCCTTCACGGCCCGGCGCATGGCCTGTTCTGGCATGGCCTGTCCGTAAGAGATTGTCGCGGACTTGAGGATGCCACCACAGGCACGGCAGGGCGGCGGTCGACCATCACGCTCGAAAACCAGGCGTATTGCCGGCAACTCATGGCGGGTGGCGCAGTCGAGGCAGGTCGCATAGGTGCCGTTGCCGTGCAATTCGATCACGCTTTCCGGCGGCACGCCCGTCTGTTGGTGCAAGCCATCAATGTTCTGGGTGATGAGAACCGGCATTCTGTCTGAATGTTGCAAAGCCCTCAGGGCGAGATGTCCGCGCCCGGGGCGTGCTCCCGCATAGAGATCATCCATCGTGAACTTGCGACGCCATGCCTCCACTCGCGCCTCCTCTGTGGCGACAAAGGCATGGTAGGGGATCGGCTTGTTCTGCGTCCACGGACTGCCGGGCGAGCGAAAATCCGGGACACCACATTCCGTCGAAATGCCGGCACCCGTGAACCCTGTGATCACATCAGCTTCGCGCACCATGCGCGAGAGCACTTCCGCGGCAAACTCGGGATCAGTAACAGCTGTCATGCCCGATGGATGCGACAGAGCTTCACAAGGCGTCAAGCCTGCATCTATGCTGGCGAGCATGACGAAGGGGCCGACGCCATGGACATCTCGACACTAACCGCCGCGCAACTTCAGCTGGCTTATGCTGCCAGGACACTGTCCCCCGTCGATGTGGTGAAGGACGCGCTCCACCGCATCGACCGCTTCGAGCCGCTGGTGAATGCCTTCACCATCGTCGACTCCGACACTGCGATGTCCAGCGCCCGTGCGTCAGAGGAACGCTGGGGCAAGGGGCAGCCGATGGGACCAGCCGATGGCATCGTCACCACCATCAAGTCCAATGTGGCAACCAAGGGATGGCACGCCCGGCGCGGGTCCACCACCATCGGCTACGAGGTTGCCGCCCATGACGCACCCGTGGTCAGCAACCTGCGTGCCGCCGGGTGCATCCTCATCGGCCAGACCACCATGCCCGAGTTCGGCTGGATTGGGGCCACGCATTGCAAACTCACGGGCATCACGCGCAACCCTTGGAACACCTCCCGCACGCCCGGCGGTTCATCCGGCGGTGCCGCGGCTGCCGCAGCTCTGGGCATCGGTTCATTCCATGTGGGCAGCGACGGTGCGGGGTCGATCCGCATCCCTTGCGCCTTCTCTGGATTGTTCGGCATCATGCCGGGTGTTGGCCGGGTGCCGGCATATCCGGCGTCGCCCTTCGGCGTGCTGGCGCGGCTCGGGCCAATCACCCGGCGGGTCGATGATGGCGCCCTCATGCTGCGGATCATGGCGGGAGCCGACAACCGCGATATCTTTCACGATGGCCAGCCCGCGCCCGACTATGCCGCGAGCCTGGGCAAGGGACTGCGTGGCTTGCGCATCGGCTGGAGTCCGACGTTGGGCTTCGTCGACACGCTGCATCCTGATGTTCGTGCCGCAACGGAACGCGCCGCCCGACGGCTCACCGAGTTCGGGGCCATTGTCGAGGAGGCCGATCCCGGCTTCAGCCGCGACGCCGCCTATGGGCCGCTGCGCATTCTTTGGGACGCAGGCTGCGCCCAGACACTCAAGATCGTGCCCGTCGAGAAGCACAAGGACGTGGACGCCGGGTTCATGGCCTGCGCCATCGCCGGACAGAAGCTTTCCGCCACCGATGTGCTCCAGGCCATGATCGACCGGGCTGCGCTCTACGGCGTGATGCGACACTATCACGAGCGCTATGACATGCTGCTGACGCCGACGATGCCGACGACCGCAATCGAGGTGGGCATCGAGGTGCCTCGTGACGGCTCCTTCGGCGACCAGTGGTTCAATTGGTCGCCCTATACCTGGCCGTTCAACGTGACAGGCCAGCCCGGTGCCAGCATTCCGGTCGGATTGGCCAGCGATGGGCTGCCCATCGGCTTGCAGATCATCGGACCGCCACAGCGCGAAGATCTGGTGCTGCGCGTGGCGAAGGGCGTAGAGATGCTGAGCGGATTTCCACTGCTTGAGGGAGTGCGCAATGCCTGAGATCGAATTCGATCCCAATGCCAGGCCAATCCGCAAGGGGCTTGACCTGGAGAACCGAGCCGATGGCCTTTTCCTGGTCAAGACGGCCATTCGCTACGATATCGGCCGGAAAGATTCCGGCCTCAGGATCTATGTGCCAAAGGGTTATGCCAGCGACAAGGCATCCGTGCCGTTCCCCATCCGCTGGCTGGTCCCCCGTTTTGGTGACCATGATGGTCCCGCAATCGTGCATGACTGGCTCTACAACACGCACCTGACATCAAAGCCCATTGCCGACTCCGTGTTCTACGAGGCCATGCTGGTGTGCTCTGTCAGGCCTATGCTGGCATGGCTCATGTATATGGCGGTCGCTGCTTTTGGCCACGGAGCCTACCGCAGGGGACCAAGAACGCTGCGCGAGCGCGCACCCGAATGGGCGGACAAGATTTTCAGCAAGCCAGCCTTGCCCGTGAGGGGTGAAAAAGCTGCGACAACGGACTGATCAGGCTGCCTCTACTCCACACCATTCCGCCACGAACAGCGCCATCGTTCCGGTAATGCGCTTGACAGAAGCAAGGCTCACCCGTTCGTCAAAGCCATGGATGTTTTCGGATTTCGGGCCATAGCAAAGCGTAGGAATGCGATCGTAAAGCGCATGGACCCGCGCATCCAGATAGGCCGGGGTCATGAAGCTTTCGAGCGGCTTGTCCACGGCAGACCGATGCGCCCGGCCCAGAACGGCCTCGGCGTCCGATCCCGGCTCCAGTTCATAGCCTTCCACGAAGAACCCGTTCCAGGTAACGCGCGGCGGATTGTTGGCGAGGTAGCGGTCACCTCTTGCGAAGGCCGAGATCTGCGACTCGATCTCCCTCGCAGCTTCCGCGGCAGAGGTGCCAGGATAGATCGCTATGCGGCAATCGATGCGACACCAGGCGGGAACCGATGACGCCCAGTCGCCACCTTCGATCTTGCCAATGTTGAGGTTGATTGGGTGCGCTTCCTTCTCGAAATGGGCGCGGCCCACCTTGAGACTGTTCCAGCGCTCCTCAAGCTCCCGCAGATTGCCGATCACGCGATAGATCGCGTCGATGGCGTTGGCCCCGCTGCCCATCTCGCGCACATGCACGGGCTGTCCCCGCACCTCGACCTGAAACCACAGAACACCCGCATTCGCGCGCACCAGCTTCTCTTCCTCGGGCTCGGGGATAAGTGCCGCATCTGCACGGTAGCCCCGCAGATGCGTCATCAATGCGCCGTTGCCAGTGGATTCCTCCTCGACCACGGATTGCAGATAGACCGTCGCAGCCGGTTGCAGGCCGATGCGCTTCAGCGCATCCAGGGCAAAGAGATTGGCGGCATGTCCCGCCTTCATGTCCGCACCGCCGCGTCCGTAGAGCCAATCGCCTTCAATGACAGGATCGAAGGGCGGATGGGTCCACATATCAGTCGGGCCGGTTGGCACCACATCGACATGCGCCTGCAAGATCAGCGAACGACCTGTCTCCTCGCGCGGGCGATGGATGCCGACAACGATGGGGGCTTGCGAATGCTGGGGAGAGAATTTCGATCCCCCGGGATGGCGCTCGATCGCCTCGCGGTCCATGGCGAAGCGCTCCATGGCGTAGCCGCGCTCTTTCCAGGTGCGGAACACGAAGTCCTGAATGGCGTGCTCATCGCCCCGCAGGCTCGGGAAGCGGATCAACTCCTGGCTAAAAGCGATCTGATGCGCGAAACCAGCCTCGACGGAGGCGAGAATGCGCTCTGAAAGGTCAGAGGCCAGAGACACGGACTCAATGCCCCGCAAAGGCAAAGCCGCGGCCCGGCGCGGCCTCGAACAGCGCCCTGGTGTAGGGGTGCTGCGGGTTGGCGAAGATTTCCGCCGTGCCGCCCTGCTCCACCACGATGCCCTTTTGCATGACAGCGATGCGATCACAGATTTGAGCGGCAACACGCAAGTCGTGCGTGATGAACAACACCGCAAGATCGAACTTGATGCGGACATCATCAAGCAGCTTGAGCACTTGCGCCTGCACCGAGACATCCAACGCTGACACCGCCTCATCCGCGATAAGCACCTTCGGCTCCATGGCGAGGGCGCGGGCGATGGCGATGCGCTGGCGTTGCCCGCCGGAGAACTGGTGGGGATAGCGGTCCAGCGCATCGGGCGAGAGGCCCACAAGGGTCATCAGGTCACGCGCCCGTTTCATGGCATCGGCATAGCCCAGCCCGTAGTTGACCGGACCCTCGATGATCGAGGCCCCAACGGTGCGGCGCGGGTTGAGCGAACGATAGGGGTCTTGAAAGACGATCTGGATTTCCTTGCGATGCGGGCGAAGCAGGCGCTCCGGCATACGGGCCACATCGAGCGTGCCTATCTTGATCTCGCCGGACGTCGGATCGATGAGACGGGCAATGCAGCGGGCGACCGTCGACTTGCCGGAGCCGGACTCTCCCACGATGCCCAGGGTCTCTCCACGGCGCACCGTGATGTTCACGTCGTTTGCTGCACTCACCACACGGGCGTTGGGGCGAAAGAAGCTCTTGGCCCCGAAGGTCTTCATCAGCGCCGTCGTCGACAGCGCGACATCTCCCGTCTTGGCGATGCGTTTGGGTGGCGTCATCGTCGGCACAGAGGCGATCAGCATCTTGGTGTAGGGCTCTTGCGGGTTGGTCAGCACCTCGGTTGCCGAGCCGGTTTCCACCAGCTTGCCATGCTGCATCACCGCCACACGGTCGGCGATATCGGCGACCACGCCGAAATCATGGGTGATGAACAGAACGCCCGTACCCTTGCGACCCTGCATCTCGCGGATCAGCTTGAGGATCTGTGCCTGCGTGGTCACATCGAGTGCGGTTGTCGGCTCATCCGCGATCAGCAGCGCCGGATCGAGAATCAAGGCCTGCGCGATCATTACGCGCTGGCGCTGCCCGCCGGAAAGCTGATGCGGGTAGGAGTTGACGAGCTGCTTCACGTCCGGAAGGCGCACGGCTTCCATGATTTCGCGCACCTTGTCCATCTGCTGGCTGGAAGACAGCGAGGTATGGATATCCAGCACCTCGGCGATCTGGTCGCCGACCTTCATCACGGGATTGAGCGCGGTCATCGGCTCCTGGAAGATCATCGACATCTTGGTGCCGCGCAGCGCCCTCAGCCGATCTGGCGTCGCCGCCACCGTGTCCTCGTCCTGCAACAGGATGCGCCCGCCGGTCACCATCAGCTGCCGCTTGGGCAGCAGCCCCATGACGGCCTGGGCGGTGACGGATTTACCCGAGCCGGATTCGCCCACGACGCACACGATCTCTCCCGGATTGACGGTGAGTGACAGGCCGGTGACAGCGTTCTGCCGGTCACTGCCGGATGGAAGTGACACCGTGAGATTGTCGATGGCGAGAACGGGGGCGGTCATGCTGGTCTCACATTCTCTTGGCGATCTTGGGGTCAAGCCGATCGCGCAGTCCATCGCCCAGCACATTCACCGCAAGGATTGTCAGCGACAATGCGATGCCAGGCCAGAGAATATTCCATGGCGCGATCTGAAAGAAAATACGCCCCTCCGCGATCATGTTGCCCCAGCTGGGAATGATCGGCGGCGTTCCCGCCCCCAGGAAGGAGAGGATGGCCTCTGTCAGCATTGCCGAGGCGCAGATGTAGGTGGCCTGCACGATGAGCGGCGGAATGCAGTTGGGCAGCACGTGGCGATAGAGGATTTTCACCAAAGGTGTGCCGATCGAGATCGCGGATTCCACATAGGGCTCCTCCCGAACGGACAGAACGACGGCGCGAACCAGACGTACCACCCTGGGGATTTCCGGGATGGTGATGGCGACGATGACAGTGGTGATGCTGGCTCCCGACAGCGACACAAGCGCGATGGCGAGCAGGATGCCGGGGATCGCCATCAAGCCATCCATGAAGCGCATGACGACCGCATCCAGCCAGCGGATGTAGCCCGCGATCATGCCGATCACGAGGCCCAGGCCCACCGAAAACAGCGCGACCAGTGAGCCCACGGTCAGCGAGACACGGGCACCATAGACAAGCCTGCTCCAGACATCGCGGCCGAACTGGTCAGTTCCAAGCCAGTTCTGAGCGGTTGGCGGCTTGAGACGGTTGGACGGGGCAAGCGCAGTGGGATCGATGGTGCCCATCAAAGGCGCGAACACGGCACCAACAATGATCAGTGCCAGAAGCACTGCGCCAAGAGCGGCCATGGGATAGCGCGCGACGGCCGTGCGACGGAACTCCTGGAACGGGCTGGCGATGGCGGCACTCATCAGTACCGTATCCTTGGATCGACGAGCGTGTAAGCGATGTCGATCACCAGGTTGAGCATGATGTAGACGAAGGCGAAAAACAGGATCAGCCCCTGGATGATCGGATAGTCCCGCCGGGTGATGGCATCCACCACCAGCCGCCCGAGGCCGGGAATGTTGAAGACACTTTCCGTCACCACCACGCCGCCGATCAGCAGGGCAATGCCCAGGCCGATGACAGTGACGATGGGCACCGCGGCGTTCTTCAGTGCGTGCCTGAACAGCACGGTGCGCTCGATCTGCCCCTTGGCGCGGGCCGTGCGGATGTAATCCTCGTTGAGCACCTCCAGCACGCTCGCCCGGGTGATGCGGGCGATCAACGCGACGTAGATGCAGGACAGCGTGATTGTCGGCAAGGTGATGGTGTTCACGAAGCGGCTGAAATCCACGAATGGGCTGACATATCCCTGCACCGGGAACCAGCGCATGGTGATGGACAGCCCGAAGATCAGGAAATAGCCCATCACGAAGACGGGGACGGAAAAGCCGACGACGGCGAACAGCATGACCGATCTGTCTACCCATGTCCCGGCTTTCCAGGCTGCCAGGACACCGAGCGGAACCGCGACGGCGATGGAGAAAAGGATGGTCGATGTCGCCAGCATCATCGTCGGCTCCAGGCGCTGACCGATCAGCGTGGAAACCGGCAACCCCGTGAACAGCGACGTGCCGAGATCCAGGCGAAGCAGCTGCCAGAACCATTCCACGAACTGGATCACGACAGGACGATCCAGACCAAGGCTCTGGCGCACCTTCTCGATCTGGTCGAGCGAGGCCGTATCACCCGCCAGGATCGCGGCGGGATCGCCCGAGATGCGCAGCATGAAAAACACGATCAGCGCCACAAGCCCCATGACGGGGAGAGTGGAGAGGATGCGCTGAAAGATGAACAGGGGCATTGGGGCTTTCCTTGTCCTTCTCCCTTGGGAGAAGGTGTCATGCCGCAGCAAATTTTGCAGACGGCATAAATTTGTCTGCACTGCATGACGGATGAGGGAGAACCACCGAAGTCAGGGATTCTCCCTCATCAGCCCACCATCCGGCGGGCAGCTTCTCCCAAGGGAGAAGCGGGCGTCGGCAAGTTACGCCTTCTTGATGTTCCAGAAGAACGGCGGCGCGTTGAGGATGCCGCTGACATTGTCGCGGAAGCCGGTGGCCATGAAGAACTGGCCGAGATACGCCTGGAAATTGCCCGTCTCGAACTGCCGCTTCTGGATGGCTTCCACCAGTTTCTTCTTTTCGTCGAGGCTACCAGACTCTGCAAACTGCGTGCGCAGCGCCTCTGTCTCCGGGTCGTTGGCCCAGCCGACCCAGGCCCGGTCACCCGCACCTGACATGGCGAATTGCACCACGGGGTCGAGCACGTCGGCACCCTCCCACCAGGTGAAGAACATGTTCCAGCCGCCCTGATCGACCGGGTTGCGGTTGGTGCGGCGCTGCAGCACCGTGGCCCAATCCATGGCCTGCGCCTCGACATTCATGCCCAGGCGCTTGAGCGTGTCTGCCACGACCGTCGCCATCGCAGTCTGGACTGGGATATCCGTGGTGGCCAGAAGCACGATCTTCTCGCCGTTGTATCCGCTGTCCTTCAGTACCTTGCGGGCCGCCTCGAGATTGCCCTTGCCCATGTCTTCGGTTGCCACCTTGCTCTCGAAAGTGGTGCCGCACGGCACGATGGAATGGCAGGCGCGCATGTAATCGGCCTGACCGATGGCAGCTTTCAGCACATCAGCCTGGTTGATCGCCATCGAGATGGCGCGGCGCACGCCGGGATTGTTGGTTGGCGCGGAGAGGTGGTTGAACCGCCCCATGCCAACATTGCCGAGCGGATTGAAGTTGCCCAGCTTCACGCCCGGCACGCGCGTCACCACGGCCAGCAGATCCGCAGGAACCTGCTCGTAATAATCGACCTCGCCTGACATCAAGGCATTGAGCGCGGTGGTCGGATCGGGGAAGTTGATCCACTCTACGCCTTCCAGGAAGACATTCTTGCCGCCCGATGCGTTGGACGCCGCTTCACTGCGGGGCACATATTTCGGATTGCGCACATAGACCGTGCGCGCGCCTGGCTTGTAGTCGGCGGCAACCCAGCGGAAGGGCCCGGAGCCGATCATCTCGTTGGCGGTCAGCCGCTCTGTCGGTGGCTTGTCCGCCAGGCGCTTGGGCATCATGAACGGCACATTGGTCGAAAGCTTGCCGATCGATTCCAGCACGAAGCCATAAGGCTTCTTCATCTTGATCACGATGGTCTTGGTGCCATCCGCCGTCACGCTGTCGACATACGTGAAGAGGCGGATGCCCATGCCATCCACTTTGCCCCAGCGGATCAGCGAAGACACGCAGTCATCGGCTGTCACGGCCGTGTCGTCGTGCCAGATCAGGCCGTCACGCAGGCTGATGCGATACGTCATCTTGTCCGGCGAAATCTCGACGCCTGACGCCATCTGCGGCTGGACCTCCAGCTTCTCGTTCATGGCGAAAAGCGTATCCCAGATCATGTAGCCGTGGTTGCGGACGATGTAGCCCGTGGTCCCCACCGGATCGAGCGTGGTGAGCGAAGCATGGGGGATGACCTTGAGGATGCCCTTGGCCTGCGCGACAGCTGTTCCAGGCAAGCTGGCCGCTGCTGCGACCGCAGCCGAACCCAGCATGATGTCACGACGATTCATATCCATGGAAAACTCCCTCGCTCGACGTTTCGGCAGGTCCGCATCACCAGCAACTCCCATGCCAGTCGATCCTGTCGCTCTAACTCGTGTCATTTAGATGGGGTGCTTTAGGAACTGTCAATGCACCCCGTACTGGGGGCTTTACGCCGGGCGGCTTTTACAACCATTGTAGGTGATCGCCCGCATCCTCCGCGCTGCCGCAAAGGTCTTTCGAATGCCCCGCCGCCGCCGTTTCCTCATCGCCATGATGAAGCATGAAACAAACACGTTTTCACCCGTTGTCACCGATCTTCAGCGCTTCAAATCGTGGGGCCTGTACGAGGACGAGGCGGTGGTGACGGCGTATCGCGGCACCAATCACCCCATCGCGGCCTATATCGACCTCGCGGAGGAGATGAACGCCGAGATCATCTCGCCCGTGGCGGCGGAAGCGATGCCGAGCGGCTATGTGCAGCAAGAAGCCTACGCGTATCTCACGGGGCGCATTCTCGATGCGGCGCGCACAAAAGGGCCATTCGATGCCATCCTGCTCGATTTGCACGGCGCAATGGTGCCCGATGGCATGGACGAAGGCGGCGAGGGC
Organism: Hyphomicrobiales bacterium; assembly: GCA_031378805.1. Taxonomy (GTDB): domain Bacteria; phylum Pseudomonadota; class Alphaproteobacteria; order Rhizobiales; family Beijerinckiaceae; genus JADCCX01. Next base: position 7,251 of record JANNEO010000072.1, on the reverse strand, counting down.
CCACTGCTTGCGGCCATCCGAAAGCTGGCCCCGGTAACGCCCATCGGCGTGACCTTCGATATGCACGGCAATATGACCCAGGAGACGATGGACAGCGCGGATGTGGTGCTGTGCTACAAACATTATCCCCATGTTGACATGGCCGCCGTTGGCCAAACCACGGCGGCCATCATCAAGCGCATGATGGCGGGCGAGGTGAAACCCGTGATCTCCTGGGGGCAGGCCGGCATCTTGGCGCAGACCCTGCGCATGGGCACGGCAGATGAACCGATGAAGACAGCACAAGCCATGACCCGCAAAGCAGAGGAGCAGCCCGGCATTCTGGCGGCGTCGGTTTTCGGTGGATTCCCGATGGCCGACATCCCGGATGCAGGATTGTCCGTTGTGATCGTGGCCGACGGCGACCGCAAGAAGGCGGACAAGGCACGCGACAAGATCCTCGCCTACTGCAAGGAGCAGCGGAAGGAATGGATTTACAACCATGAGAAACTCTCCCAGGCCGTGACCCGCGCCAAGGGTGCCAACAATTTTCCGGTGATTCTCCTCGATCACGCCGACAATGTCGGTTCAGGCGGCACCTCGGACTCAATGATGGTGATCAAGGAGGTTCTGCGCCAGAAGCTCGACGGCGTGGCGGTGGCGACGGTCCATGATCCGGATGCGGTCAAAGCGATGGCGGCGGCTGGCATCGGCGCCACCGTGACAATCGATCTCGGCGGCAAGAGCGATATGCCCTCGATCGGACACCGGGCCGAACCCTTGCGCCTCACGGGCAAGGTCAAGCGCCTGACAGACGGGGAATGGACCGTGCGCGGGCCGATGTACACGGGATCAAAGGTGACGAGCGGCCCGACCGCCGTGTTCGAGACAGGTGGCAAGGATTCAATGATGCAGATCGTGGTGACGAGTCTGCACCACGAGCCGTGGGACGTCGGCATCTTCACGCATATCGGGATCGACCCCCACCACTGCAAATACCTGCTGCTCAAATCGCGCATCCACTACCGGGCGGGATTCGAGCCTATCGGCAAGATGACGGTGACGCTCGATGGCATCGGTGTCACCACCTCGGACAACAGACTGCTGACCTTCACCAGGCTGAAGAGACCGATCTATCCGCTCGACGATTAATGCCGAGGCGTCACTGAAGGCGCACCGTCACGCTGTCGGTTTCGCCGGAACCATCCATGATGGAAATGCGGGTAAAGCCTGCACCATCCGGCGTGACATGCAGCGTGCGTCTTGATGCGGAGGCCGCCACAGGACGACCGTTGAGAAATGCGGTGAAGGGTGGCCTGCCGCCCGTGATCTTCAGCGCAAGACCAGGCTCGTCAGTGCGCTGCGGAAGCTCCAGCCGCGAGCCATCGGGCGGAAAGGCAAGTTTCAGGCTGGCCGACGCAATGGCAAGCGTGGTCTTGGGGAGGTCGCGCCGCATGTGGCGCAGCGGCAAAGGCAACTCGTGGGTTCCCGCCACGATGGCATCCGCCGGGCGCGGCCCGATACCAGGCTCCGTGCCGATGCGGGAGAAGGCATCGAACAGAATCGGCGCGGCCACCAGCCTCCCCACCAGCCCTGGAACGGCCGCATTGTCCGCTCGGCCCACCCATACGCCGATGGTGTGCTTGCGGTCGAAACCCACCGACCATGCATCACGATACCCGTAGGATGTCCCTGTCTTGTAGGCGATGCGGTTGGCTTGCGCGTTCTGTGGCGGCTGCGCACCCAGCAACGCGTCGGCGACATACCAGGCGGGAACCGGATCGACGATGCGAGCGAACTCGTCTTCCGTTGCCGTCTGTTCATGGAGCATCCGCAAGGGTGTTGCCTCCCCTCCCCTTGCCAGGCCGGCATAGAGACGGGTGAGATCGCGCAGCGTGATGCCAACCCCGCCAAGTCCGATTGCCAGACCCGGTGCTCCTTCGGGCGGCATGGCCAGACCGGCACCGACGCTGCGCATACGAGAGACAAACCGCTGCGGGCCAACAGCGGACAACAGGTCGACCGCGGGTACATTCAGCGAAAGTTGCAGCGCCTTCTTCGCCGTGATCGTGCCCTGGAAGGTCTGGTCGAAATTCTCAGGTGCATAAAGACCATAGCGATGCGGACGATCCTCAAGCACGGTCGAGGGGTGGGCGATGCCCTCCTCGAAGGCCATGGCGTAAATGAACGGCTTCAGTGCCGATCCTGGAGAGCGCAACGCCTGCGTCAGGTCCATGGCGCCTGCACGCTCGTCCGCGAAATATCCGGCGCCGCCAACGCTGGCGCGGATCGCGCCGGTCGCTTGTTCAACCACCATGATGGCTGTGGAGAGCTTGGGACCAAGCTGCTCCGCCCGCTCCCGAGCCAGTGTCTCCAGCGTTGCTTGCCAACCCGCATCGATGCTGAGGCGGTGGATGCGCCGTGTTGGATGCTCCCGCACAACGGCTTCCGCTGCGTGCGCCGCCAGCATGGGGAAGAGCTTGCGCACGGTTGGCATCGCCTCGCCAAGCGCGTGTTGCCTCTCACCTTCGGGAATCACGCTGGCGCGGGCCGCGACCGCAAGCACGCGGTTGCGGCCATTGATCGCCCTCTGTGCGAAACGGTCGGGCCTGCGCATTTCAGGGGCCTGCGGCAGCGCCACCAGTGTCGCTGCCTCGCCATGCGAAAGCCGCCGCGCATCCTTGCCGAAATAAGCGAAACTTGCGGCACGAATGCCCTCGATGTTGCCGCCGAAGGGTGCCAGCGAGAGATACAGCGAGAGAATATCATCTTTCGAAAAGTGCCGTTCCAGCTCGATGGCCCGGGCCATCTGCCGAAGCTTGGCAGCAGTCGTGCGCTCGGGGCGCGGTTCGATCAGCCGCGCCACCTGCATGGTGATCGTCGAGCCGCCCGACACGACCCGACCGTGGCGCAGGGATTGCACAGTCGCCCGAACGATTGCCAGCGGATCGACGCCAAAATGGCTGCGGAAGCGCTTGTCCTCGAAGGCCAGCAGCATCGACACATACCGTGGATCGACATCCTCCACCGTGGTCGGCATCCGCCAGCGCCCATCCGGCATGGTGAAGGCGCGCAAGAGCTGGCCGTTGCGGTCCAGCACGATGGGCGAGCGCTCGGCTGTGGGTGCAAGATCAAGCGGGGGAAGGCGCAGCCAGGCGAGCGTGAACGCCACAAGAGGAGCAAGGATCAGCAAGGATAAGAGCGCAAGCAGGCTTTTCCTTCTCCGGGGGGAGAAGGAAAGGGTTGCTGCCCTGTTCATCGCGCTGACAGCACTTCGACCGTGCCGGACGCTCCTCGTCCAAAGCGGTCTGGCCGGTACATGTCCTCCACCGCCGCGCCGGGATGCACATAGCGCCCAGGCGTCACGGCCCGCACGACATACGTCACGCTGAACTCGGGCTTCTGGGAGGCGAGCCGGTCAAAGGCCGCGACGAAACGGTCGTCACGCGCCTCTGAATGGACCGGTGCCAGATCGGTCTTGGTGAACTCCAGGCCGTCAGTCGTGACGCCCTCGGTGAGGTTCGGATTTTCGATCTCGAGTCCGGCGGGGAGCGGATCGACCACAAGCACCTTGCCGTAATTCGCCTTGGGCTCCGCAAGCTTGAGATGCACAACGTAGCGCTCATTCTGCTTGAGTTCGGTCCAGGCCACGGGCTTGCCCTTCATGGTGTAGATCGCACGGTCGATCCTGAAGCCCTGATCGAGCGCAGGAAGCGGCTCCAGCGGCGCCCCCGACACGGTGATCACGGCACGGGCCGCGTTCGGGCCGGGGTTATGGATGACGATGGGCCTGGCTTCCAGATCCGCCTCGCGCCAGGTCCGGTACAGCGCCCCTGTGCGGGGCGTTCCATCCACCACAAGCTGGAATGTCTCGGTCTCCTTGGCCAGCGCCTGGGCGGCCATCACCATCCAGGTCTGTTCCTGGGTCGAGGAGAAGCGTACGCCGTTGCGGGCGCTTTCAACCTCTGAAGAGACACGCACGAGTTCGGCCCGCTCGGCATTGGATTCCGCAAGCAACGCCAGCAAGCCACTGCCATCGCGCAGTCGGGAGCCATAGTCCGGACGCGACAGACCATCGTCACGCAAACCGATCAGCGTCGTGACGGCTTCGCCCAGGGCGGTGCGAGAGCGCCCCCTGTCACCCAGCAGGGCGAGTGCTGCACCCAGGTGCCCCTTGGCCATAGGCGAAGTGAATTCCTTCAGCTTGTTGTCGCTGAGATAGCGCAGGTCACCCATGATCGGCCTGCCGTTGCGGGCCAGCACATACAGGGCATAGGCAACACCTGACGCCTCCTCGGCGCGGATGGTGCCGGTGTTGACGACCTGATTGCGCAGTCGGTCCAGCGCCAGGTTGAACGCCACAGCCGGCACGGCACGGCCAGCCTCGCGGGAGCGCGTCAGAAAATCCGTGACAAAGGCATCGAGCCACAGATCGTCGCCACCCACGCCCCACAACCCGAAAGCTCCATTGGAGCCTTGCCGCGACAGTACCTTGTCGATAGCGGCCTGCACGCGCGTTTCTGCCGCGTCGTCGAGTGCGAGATGCTCGAGGCTCGCCAGCTTGTTGACATAGAGCAGCGGCAGCGCCCGGCTGACGGTCTGTTCGGTGCAACCATAGGGATAGCGGTCCAGCGCCTTGAGAAGCGCCGCGACATCCAGTGCCGCGAAGGGCGAAACCGTGACCGCCACGCTGCCGGAACCCGGCACCATGTCGTTCAGCAGGTCGCTCGAAAGGGTGATGCTGCCACCACCGGGGATCGGCCTGACACTGCGGTTGGCAATGGCCTGGTTGCTTGGCAGCACCTTGACGCGCACTTCCTGGCTCAAGTCATGGCCGCCGCCGGTCAGCCGCAGGCCGAAGGTTGCTGTGCCAAGCCCGGCGGAGGTCACCGGGATCGTGACCTGTGTCTTCTGTCCCTTGACGAGGCGGATGGTGCGGCGCGCAGCCTCGGAGCCAACCGTCACAGGCCCCTTGACGTCGACATCAAGACTGTAGTCGCCAACCTCCCCCTCGATGTTATTGATCTCGACATGAAACCGCGAACGGTCCCCCACCGCGAGAAAGCGTGGCAATGTTGCTTGCACCACGACAGGATCGCGGATGAAGACATCCGATGACACCTGACCGACCTGAGACTTGGTCCAGGCCACTGCCATGACGCGGGCTCCGCCGTTGAATGCAGGCACATCGAAGGCGACACGCGCCATGCCATCCGCGCCGACCTTCACCACACCGGAATAGCGGGCGAACGGCTCCTGCGTCGGCTTGTCCGCCGTGTTAGTTGTCGCGGTGGAATCACCACCAGAGCGGAAAGCACCCTTGGTGCCTTGCATACCATCGATCAGGAATCCGTAGAGATCACGCCATTCGCCGCCGAGCTGGCGCTGGCCGAAATAGTGCTCGGTGGGGTTGGGCAGCTGATACTTCGTCAGGTTGAGGATGCCGATATCGACAGCAGCAACCGTGACATGGGCTTCCTCACCCGCAGCAAGACCACTGATCTTCACCGGCAGTTCCAGCCTGCCACGCGGGCGGATCATCTGCGGTGCGCCGGTTTCAACCTTCAAGGTGCGGGCCTCCCTGCCGATGGAAAACCACGAAACGCCGATGGCACGGCCAGGCATACGCTGGGCGCGGGCGTCCAGCGGGCGATGGGCAAGCGCCACGACATAGGCGCTGGCACCCCATTCGGCAGCGATGCGCACGGGCACCGTCGCGCCGCCTTCCGGCAGATCGATGGTCTGCAACTGATGCACGCGATCGCTGATGACAGCGATGGTCGCCTTGCCCGCGAAGCGAGGGGCCAGGCGCACCTGCATGGTCTCGCTGTCCGCGTAGGCCGCCTTGTCGAGGCTGACCTCCAGCACATCAGGCGTGTCGGCCTTGGCTTCAGCCACATAGCCCACGTCGAACGTGATCGATGTTTCGGCGCTGTCGCTGCCCTCGGCGCGGACATCCAGGCGATAGGTTCCCCACCCGACCTTGGCCTCGATGCGTGCCGGACTGTCCACCGCGAGAGCGACCTCGCCATCGGAGACGCGCCGGGTGCGCTTCACGGCCTCGTAGTTCCAGCGGCCATCCTGGAAGAACCACTGGTAGTTGCGCTGCACGCGCGACAGTGTCCATTTCACGCCTGTGCGGACGAGGCGACGTCCCTCGCCGGTCGCCATCACCACGTCGAAGGTCGCGGTCTGGCCGTCGCCAAGTGTGCCATCCTCGAACAGCGCCTTGACGCCCAGCACATTGCCCTTGGGCAAGATGGGCAGTGTGATGGAGCGGTTGATGCCCCGCCCGCCATTCTCGGAAATCGTCAGCGCGATTTCGGCCTCCAGCGGCAGCGTCGTCTCAGGCTCTGTCAGCGTGATGCCGAGGCTTGCCCGTCCACGCGCGTCCGTGGTGGCCTTGTCGTCGATGTCGTTCTTGACCGCCTCGACCTTCTCGTCGGTCAGGCCGATCTGATAGCCCTTAAGGCCAGGGATGGCGTGCTCGCTGGCGGCCCGCACGGTCACGGAGCCGCCGACCTCCAGATCAGCACCGGGTGCGCCATAGAGATAGCGGGCTTCCACATCGATCTCGGCGGGTTCGCCCGAGCGCAGGGCCGTGCGCTTGGCCTTCACATCAGCATCGAGGCGTTCGGGCACATAATCCTCGACCAGAAAGCTGGTCTCGCCGATCGGGCTGCCCTTGGGATCGGCGTAGGCCTGCACGCGCCATGTGCCGGTCGAGGCACCACCGACGAGCGGAATCGACAACGCCCGTCCGCCACCGCCCTGGTCCTCCACCGCCTGGCGACGATACTCCACGCCATCGGGACGCCGTGTGACAAGCGTCAGCGGCAGGCCGGTGACGGCAATACCCTTGGCATCACGGGCGAGCGCCGTCAGGAACACCGTCTCACCCGAGCGATAGACCCCGCGCTCGGCGTAGAGGAAGGCGTCCAGACCTTCTGGCGCGATGCGGCCCTTGACGCCGCGGTCCGTGAGATCAAATGCGGATTGCTTGAGGTCGAGGAAGCCATAATCCTCGCCCGCACGTGCCGTGATCAGTCCGGGCGCGAGGCCACCCTTGCCCCGCGCCAGGCCCGCGTCGAACCGTGCCTGTCCGTTGGCATCGGTGGTGGCCGTGCCCAGGATTTCGTTGCTTTTCGCCAGCAGTTGCACCTCGACATTGCGCAGCGGCGCGGCATCAGCCAGCGAACGCACCAGCACATGCACACCTTCGCCGGAGGAGAAGCTTGTCAGGCCAAGGTCCGACACGACGAACCACTGGGC
>JANNEO010000069.1:0-5747 GCA_031378805.1 Hyphomicrobiales bacterium | reverse complement strand
ACGAAAGGGTCATTCAAGGCGTTTCAGGGCAATATCAACATTGATTTCAAGGAGCCCTCGAAGAGCGCGGTGTCCTTTGTCGTGCAGGCGGCCTCGGTGGATGCCGGGTCATCCTCGGTCACCAGCTTCATCAGAAGCGAGTCGATGCTCAACACAGGGGCCTTTCCCGAGATGCGCTTTCGCTCCAGCAGGGTGGACAAGCTCAGCGAGAGCGCTGTCAGCGTGGCGGGTGCCATGACCTTCATGGGGCAGACACGCCCCGTCAGCTTCCAGGTCGATGTCGACCAGAGGTCATCCGCGCAAAAGCAGTTGCGCTTCTCTGCACGCGGCACGATCAGGCGCTCCGAGTTCGGTTTCATCTCGGGGCAGCCACTGATTGCCGATGACGTGCGGATCGTGGTCACGACAGAGGCGGAAGCGGAATGAGCATGATGGATCAACCGCGACAGGGTTGGCCCGGTGCCATCCGTCTGTTGCACTGGATGTCCGCCGTGATGATTCTCACCATGCTGGCGGTCGGCACCATCATGGTGCGTGTCGATGACACCGGCATCCGATTCGATCTCTACCAGTCCCACAAAGCCTTTGGGATTGTGGTTCTGTCCGTGACAGTCCTGCGCTTGCTGGTGCGCCTGATGCTGGCCCCCCGCGGCCCCTCCGTCCCTGATCCACGGTGGCAATCGTATGCCGCGTCAGCGGCGCATGTCGCGCTGTATCTGCTGGTGGTTGCCGTTGCGCTCAGCGGCTGGACGATGGCGTCGGCCACGCCGTTGCCCATTCCCACATCCGTGTTCGGCCTCTTCAATCTACCCGCCATCGTTCCGCGCGATCTCTCAACCTATACGCTGGCGAAAACCTGGCATGGCTGGCTGACCAAGGCGTTGTTGGCGGTGATCCTGCTGCATGTCGCGGCGGCGCTGAAGCATCATCTGCTCGACCGCGATACTGTGCTCACCCGCATGATCCGGGGCGGGACATGAAAAAGACTGTGCAAAAAAGGACCGTGCAAAAAAGGACCGTGGGAGCATTGCTGCTCGCCACGGTCAGGCCATCACCTTCGGCAAAGGCGGGGGGCTGGATACCGAAGGGATGATGTCTGTTGCAGGCTCGTGCGCTCCAGGCTTGTGCGCTCCAAGGCTCGTCTGCTCAGTGCGTTGCCGCCATGCCGATCGCTGCCATGGCTGCCTTCTGCCGGGCAGAGGGCCGCTGCGGGTTGTGGGCCGAAGCCACGATCTGGTAGCGGGTGTAGGCTTGGCTGCGGCTCTTCTCCGAGCATTCCTTCCATTTCACATTGGCGTCCTCGTAGCTGAAGAACGGGCCATAGGTACGGTGCGAGCCGTCCTCGATCTCGTTGAAGTCGGCGTCCTTGTATTCGCCGCCGATCACCCAGAATTGCTTGGTCATGGTCGTTTCTCCGTCTTTCTTGTCCCTTCTCCCCCTGTGGGAGAAGGTGGTCGGCGGATGCCGACCGGATGAGGGGTTGTTCAGTTCTGAGAGGTCAGAGCGACCCCTAATCCGACCTTTGCCCAGGCAAAGGCCACCTTCCCCCGCAAGGGGGGAAGGAAAGCACGTGTCACTCCGCCGCGATGCCCTTGGTGGCAGGCGCGTTGTGGTTGTCGTGAAATTGCTCGGTCTCGGTGGAGCCTGCCATTGCCGTTGTGGAGGAGCGGCCTGCCGAAATCGCCACCGACACGGCGTCGAAATAGCCCGTACCAACCTCGCGCTGGTGGCGCACGGCGGTGAAGCCGTTGTCCTGCGCGGCAAACTCCCGCTGCTGCATCTCGGAGTATGCGCCCATGCCGCGGGTGGAATAGCCCTTGGCCAGTTCGAACATCGAGAGGTTGAGCGAGTGGAAGCCCGCCAGCGTGACGAACTGGAACTTGTAGCCCATTGCGCCGATTTTCTCCTGGTAGCGTGTGGCGTCTTCGATGCTCATCTTCTTGAGCCAGTTGAAGGACGGCGAGCAATTGTAGGCCAGCATCTTGCCAGGAAACTGCTTGTGCATCTCCTCGGCAAATTCCCGCGCTTCGCCCAGATCCGGTTCGGAGGTTTCCCACCAGATCAGGTCGGCGTAGGGCGCATAGGCAAGACCGCGTGAAATCGCGTGACCGACCGAATGCGTCTTGCCCTGCTTGAGGCGGAAGAAGCCTTCATCCGTGCGGCTGTCGCGGTCGATCCAGGGGTGATCATAGTCATCCACATCCGAAGTGATCAGGTTGGCCGCATGAGCGTCCGTGCGGGCCAGCACGAGCGTCGGCACATCCATGACGTCTGCTGCGAGGCGTGCGGCATTCAGCGTGCGCTGGAAGGTCTTGGTCGGAACGAGAACCTTGCCGCCCAGATGGCCGCACTTCTTCTCGGACGCCAGCTGATCTTCGAAATGCACGCCGGCGGCACCCGCTTCGATCATCGCCTTCATCAGCTCAAAGGCGTTGAGCGGGCCGCCGAATCCTGCCTCCGCATCAGCAATGATCGGCGCGAACCAGTAGGTCGAACTGTCGCCTTCCATCTTGGCGATCTGGTCGGCGCGGCGCAGCGTGTTGTTGATGCGCTTGACGACGTCGGGGACCGAAGACGCTGGATACAGCGACTGATCCGGGTACATCTGGCCCGCATTGTTGGCATCCGCCGCCACCTGCCAGCCCGAAAGGTAGATGGCCTCCAGCCCGGCCTTGACCTGCTGCATGGCCTGATTGCCGGTGAGTGCGCCCAGTGTGCGCACAAAGGGGCGCTCGTGCAGGAGCTGCCAGAGACGGTTGGCGCCGAGCCGAGCCAGCGTGTATTCGATCTTCACCGATCCACGCAGCTTCTCGACATCGGCGGGTGTGTAATCCCGCTTGATTCCCTTGAAGCGATCCGTTGCAGTCGTCAGTGTCATGGAGCAGCCCTTTTTGACAGAATTTGACAGTGACAGGATGATATGTGTGCAGTGCAGCAAACGCAATCCTCGAAGCGATAGGCAGAAAGTCGATTGTAAATTGTCAATAATTTTACAATTGACAAAATATGTTTTGTAATTATTGTGTGTCTTATGAAATCCATGCGCATCGGCGGCAAGCTGCGCCGCCTTCGTCAAGACCGTCGCCTTACCCAGACCCAAATGGCGGAGGCGCTGGAAATCAGCCCGAGCTATCTCAACCTGCTGGAGAGCAACCAGCGCCCGGTCACCGTGCGCGTGCTGCTGAAGCTGGCCGAGAAGTTCCAAATCGATCTCAATTCCCTGGCGGGTGATGACGACGAGCGGCTGTCAGCAGCGCTCATGGAGGCCTTTTCCGATCCGATCTTCGATGCAGCCGATGTCAAGGCCTCAGATATCAAGGATGCAGCCGCAACATTGCCTGCCTTCAGCCGCGCTGTCCTCGATCTCTACAACGCCTACAAGAGCGGACCGTCGGCGACGGGTGCGCTTACCTCAGGTGAGGATGCGGGCGAGGGCGGGTCCATCGCCATTCCGTCCGAGGAGGTCACGGAGTTCCTGCAGAAGCGCATGAACCATTTTCCCGATCTGGAAGAGGCGGCGGAGCAGCTCTGGGTCGACAACGGCTTGGCGATCCACACCTTGCAGCGCGATCTGATCCAGCTGCTTGCCACGCGCTACGCCGTCGACGTCGACATCGTGCCTGCTGAAACGATGGAAGGAGCCATGCGGCGCTACAACCCGCTGACCCGCAGGCTGGAGCTGTCCGAACTGCTGCCGATCTCGTCGCGCACTTTCCAGCTCGGTGTGCAGATCGCCTATCTCGGTTTTCGCAAGGACATCGAACAGCTGATCGGTGGTGGCAAGTTCTCGACGCCGGAGGCGGATTCGCTCGCCCGCGCCGCACTCGCAAGCTATTTTGCCTCAGCCGTGATGTCGCCCTACCAGCGGTTTCTGGAGGCGGCGCGCTCCACACGCTACGATCTCACCGTGTTGCAGCATCGCTTCGGCAAATCTTTCGAGCAGGTCTGCCACCGGCTCACCACCTTGCGGCGCAAGGGCCAGGAAGGCCTGCCATTCCACCTGATCCGCGTCGATGTCGCGGGCAATATCTCGAAGCGCTTCACGGCGTCCGGCATCCAGATGGCGCGCTTCGGCTCGGCCTGTCCGCGTTGGAATGTCTATGATGCCTTCGCCACACCGGGCATCCTGCGCGTGCAGGTCTCCGAGATGCCGGATGGTCAGCGCTTCTTCTGCGTGGCCCGCACCATCCGCCCTGCTGGTCGTCGCACCGGCCGCACCGGCATCCTTCAGACCGGTGGGCAACTGGCCATCGGCCTTGGCACCAACGTGCAGAACGCCGGCGACATCGCCTATGCCGACGGGCTAAACCTCGACGATGCGCAGATCATCACCAAGATCGGTGTCTCCTGCCGCACCTGTCCGCGCAATGATTGTGCTGACAGAGCCGTGCCATCGCTGCACCAGCGGCTGGAGCTGGACGAAAACCGGCGCGGCATGAGCGCCTATGCGCGGGTGGGGTGACTTTCTTTCCTTCTCCCTCGGGAGAAGGTGGTTGGCGGAGCCAACCGGATGAGGGAGAACCGCCGCACTCTGTGGCTCTCCCTCATCAGTCAGGCTCCGCCTGCCAGCTTCTCCCATGGGAGAAGCGGGTCCGCCCTCAATACTGCCGCGCCACCATCATCTTCTTGATCTCGGCGATGGCCTTTGCGGGATTCAATCCCTTGGGACACGCTTTCGAGCAGTTCATGATGGTGTGGCAGCGATAGAGCCGGAACGGGTCTTCGAGGTTGTCCAACCGGTCGCCGGTCGCCTCGTCGCGGCTATCAATGAGCCAGCGATAGGCCTGCAACAGCACGGCGGGGCCAAGATAGCGGTCGCCGTTCCACCAGTAGCTGGGGCATGACGTGGAGCAGCAGGCACACAGGATGCACTCGTACAGACCGTCGAGCTTCTCGCGGTCGTCCTTGGATTGTTTCCATTCCTCGCGCGGCGCTGGCGTATCCGTCTTCAGCCACGGCTCGATGGAGGCGTGCTGGGCGTAGAAGCGTGTGAGGTCCGGCACCAGATCCTTGATCACCGGCATGTGCGGCAGCGGATAGATCTTTACCACGCCCGTCACCTCGTCCATGCCCATGGTGCAGGCCAGTGTATTGGTGCCGTCGATGTTCATGGCGCAGGAGCCGCAGATGCCCTCGCGGCAGGAGCGGCGGAAGGTCAGCGTGGGATCGATGCGGTTTTTGATCCAGATGATGCCATCCAGGATCATCGGCCCGCAATCGCTGCGGTCGACATAATAGGTGTCGATGCGCGGGTTCTGCCCATCCTCCGGATTCCAGCGATAGACGCGGTATTCCTTGAGGTTGGTCGCGCCCGCAGGTTTAGGCCAGACCTTGCCTTCGGTGACGCGGGAGTTTTTCGGGAGTTGGAATTCAGCCATCAGTCGTCATCCTGAACATTCAATGCGGTCATGAGATCATTGTTCTCTTCAATCCGCAGCATTCGGATGTCACGCACAGAAGGCGTAAACCATGGGTATTTGGCGGCAAGTTTTTGCACGGTTGTCACGCAGCGCACGGCGTCCACGGTGGCCGGATCACCAAAATATGTGCTGCCCTGCTTCCACTCGAAGCCGCGTGCTGTGAGATATGTCCGCACATCGGTATAGGCATTGCGCCAATGCTGGTTCGGATAAAGCTGCTCCAGCATTCCCGTGTCGAAGTCGAAAACGATTGCGTACATGCGACCCACCCGTCCGCTGTTATGGCCGAACAAGCGCGGAGGTGTGTACCCCGTCTGTTTGCGCTCG
>JANNEO010000056.1:0-16425 GCA_031378805.1 Hyphomicrobiales bacterium | reverse complement strand
CATCCACGTTTATGGGCCGCAGGAAGACGTGGATGGACGGGTCAAGCCCGTCCAAGACGACGTGCCACTGTTTCCATCAAAAAACGTCATTCTTTAAAGCAAGGCGTCACTGACGGAATTGGCAACCCATCGTCTTGGACGTGCTTGCATCAAAACGCACCATGCCTGGCTGCGCCCAGTCCTCACAGGTCCAGGAATTCCTCGCTGGCAAAGGCCGCGTTCTGCTGGATGAAGGCGAAGCGGGCCTCGGGCTTGTTGCCCATGAGGCGCTCGACGGAGTCCGCCGTGTCCGCCCGCTCGTCGTTCTCGACCATGACCTTCAGCAGGATGCGCTTCTTCGGATCCATGGTGGTTTCCTTCAACTGGTTCGGCAGCATCTCGCCCAACCCCTTGAAGCGGCCAACCTCAATCTTGCCGCGTGATCCCAGCGAGGCAATGATCTCGTCCCGGTGCTTTTCGTCCCGTGCATAGAAGCTCTTGGTGCCCTGTTGCACCCGAAACAGCGGTGGGCAGGCCAGGAACAGGTGACCGCGCTCGATCAATCTTGGCATCTGGCGATAGAAGAACGTGATCAGCAGCGACGCGATATGAGCGCCGTCGACATCGGCGTCGGTCATGATGATCACCCGCTCGTAGCGCAGGTCATCGTCACGGTATTGCGAACCCATGCCGCAGCCCAGCGCCTGGGTCAGGTCCGAGAGCTGCTGGTTCGCCCCCAATTTCTCGCGGCCAGCCGAGGCGACATTGAGGATCTTGCCCCGCAATGGCAGGATCGCCTGTGTCGCGCGGTCCCGCGCCATCTTGGCCGAACCACCGGCTGAATCTCCCTCGACGATGAAAATCTCGGAGCCAAGTGCCCCGCTGTTGGAGCAATCCGCCAGCTTGCCCGGCAGGCGCAGCTTGCGCACCGCGGTCTTGCGCGCGACATCCTTCTCCGCGCGGCGGCGCAGGCGGTCCTCGGCCCGCTCCACCACGAAATCCAGCAGCTTCTCCGCCTGGTTCTTGTAGGCCGCCAGCCAATGGTCAAAGGCATCGCGGATGGCGTTCTCGACAATGCGCGAAGCTTCCACGGTGGCGAGCTTGTCCTTGGTCTGGCCCACAAACTCCGGTTCCCGGATGGCGACCGAAAGCATCGCCGCGATCTGCACCATCACGTCGTCGGTCGTCACGTCCTTGAAGCGCTTGGATTGGCCGATGCGCTCGGCGTGATCCTTCAGCGCCCGCAGCATGGCGGTGCGGAAACCGCCCTCATGCGTGCCGCCATCCATGGTGGGAATGGTGTTGCAGTAGGAGGAGATATGGCCATCCTCCTCCATCAGCCAGGCAACAGCCCATTCCACCGCACCATGCTTGCCGACTTCTCCGGCTCGCCCTGAGAACATCTGGTCCGTGACGAGCGATTTTCCCTCGATCTCGCGGACGAGATAGTCCTTCAGCCCGCCAGGAAAGCGGAACACAGCCTTTTCCGGCACGCCATCGCCCTTCAGCAAGGCAGCGTCGCAGGACCAGCGGATTTCCACGCCGCCGAACAGATAGGCCTTGGAGCGCGCCATCTTGAACAGGCGTGCCGGTGAAAATTGCGCGCCATCCTTGAATATCTGCTGGTCGGGCTTGAAACGAACCGAGGTGCCGCGCCGGTTCTGCACCTTGCCCAGGTGCTCGACACCGCCCAGCGGCAAGCCACGCGCGAAGCTCTGCTTGTAAAGCTGCTGCCCCCGCGCCACCTCGATCTCGACCAGTTCGGACAGCGCATTGACGACCGAAATGCCGACGCCGTGCAGGCCGCCCGACGTCTCATACGCCTTGCCGTCGAACTTGCCGCCCGCATGCAGCGTGCACATGATCACTTCCAGCGTGGACTTGCCGGGAAATTTCGGATGGTCCTCGACGGGAATGCCGCGCCCGTTATCGGTCACGGCCAGAAAACCGTCCGCCGTCAGCGCCACATCGATGAAGGTGGCGTGTCCGGCAACGGCTTCATCCATCGCGTTGTCGATGACCTCGGCAAAGAGATGATGCAGTGCCTTTTCGTCCGTGCCGCCGATATACATGCCGGGGCGACGACGCACCGGCTCCAGCCCTTCGAGAACCTCGATCGAGCTGGCGTTGTAATCATCACCGCTGGGACGTGCGCCGCCGGAAGGGGTCGGCGCGGCCTTGGGCGGCGGAGCGCTTGTCTTCATCGCTGGGGGGGTTGGCTCAACCGCCCTTGGTGCAGGGCGTGCGTCAACAGGCTTGGGCGGCACGACAGCGCGCACCGCACTCTCCAACTCTCCAAAAAGATCACGGGCTTGTCCGGATTTAGGAACCATATCCGCTGCATCACCTGATTCGCTGTTTGCCTTTTATGGCATGGCAGCAGGCGAGGGGGAACGGAAGGGCAACCCGCAGGGGAGCCATACCCCCAAAAACAAAACGGGCAGCTCTCGCCACCCGCCGTCCGAACGCGCAGTACATCCGTGCTACGTCCATGACACATTTTTTAGCATCAACATTGTTACCAAATTGTGACCAATCGGGTGCTTTCCCTCACTTTCGGGCAGGAATGGCCCCGAAAGCGATCACAGCGAGGCCGCGCTCAGGCGATCACGGTAAAAACTTTAACGACTGCACCGGTATCATCGATTTCACCATCAGTTGCGTAACTGTGGCGTAGGGGAGCGAAATGTCGGTGCGTTATCTGTCTGCCGAAAGAACCATTGCCGCAGCCGGCGCGGCCTTTGCCTGTCCAGACGATGATTTTTCCGATTTGGCACGCGCTCGCCTTGCGGCGGCTCAAGCCACAGGTTTCAGCATGACCTGCAAGCGTCTGGCAAGGAAGCTGTTCTCCTCGCTGGGCTTTTGAGCGACAGCATTCTGTAGAACGCTGGAAGACGTGGCCTGATCAACGCGCGTTCGGTTTTACCAGGCCAGTAGTGTCGTGCTTACGCAGACACACACTTGCAGTCTTCGACCCATAGTAAAGACTGATCGATAAACCCATGCTTGAATGACGCTTCAGGCAGCTTGGCCGTTGGAGCGCATGGACTGCGCGGCGGGGTCTGTTTCTGCCACCACCATGTTCCGACCGCCGCGCTTTGCGGCATAGAGCGCCGTATCGGCCCGCTCGACGATGGTGGTTGGCGTATCATCCTTGCGGAACGCAGCCACACCAATTGAAATCGTGACCCGGCCGAGGTTTTCGCCAGTCGAGCGCTTGACCAACTCGCGGCTCATCACCGCCTTGCGGACCTGTTCTGCCACCTGGATCGCGCCACGCATGTTGCAGCCCGGCAGAATGATGGCGAACTCTTCACCACCGAACCGTGCAGCCGTATCGAGTCCCTTGACATTCTGCTTGATCGACAGCGCAACCAGCCGCAACACTTGGTCGCCCGTGAGGTGACCGTAGGTGTCGTTGAACTTCTTGAAGTGGTCGATGTCAGTCATGAGCACCGCAAGCTCATCGCCGCTCCGTTGAGCATGGCGCAGCGCATCCGCCAGCGCCGTATCAAAGAACATGCGATTGGCTAGCGTGGTCACAGGATCGATCTGGCTTTCCGTCCGGATGGATTCGAGCGCCTCGCGCAGTTCCACCACTTCGGTCTTTGCCTCGCCAAGCTGTTCGGAAAGCTTGGCATTCAGGCGGGACATGTTCCTGGTCGAGGCCATGAGTTCACTGATGATGGCACGCAGGCGCTCTTCGCCCACGCCATGCTCCATCTCATCGACCGAGCCGTTCAGGGTTCCGCGATAATCGTTGATTTCACTCTTGGCGGAATTGAGCGCCTCGCCGACCGTATCCATCTGGCTGAGGAGGCGCACTGTCGCGCGTTCGGCTTCCGCTGTGAAACGGTTCGTATTGATGAAGCGATCGTAGATGTCGTCGAGTTCGGATTGTGTCACACGCCCGAACTTGCGCAAAAGATCGTTGATCGCCCGCATAAGGGCTGGGTGGTGCCCTGTGACATAGGTGTACCACAGCTCGTAAGCGCGAGGATAAGCCGCAGTTCGGTGACCGCGGATATGAGCGAACGCTTTCTCTCCAATCGAGATCGTGCGCTCGTAGTCGCTTCTGCTTTGCGACATCACTGTCCCCGAAAACCTCTACACTATCATCGACAATGACAGGTGGGCTTTAAGGCGGGGTTAAGTTTTTCGCTCGAGTCCTGCGAAAAGCCAAGGAAAGCCGAAAAACGACGTGACCCTAATGCGCGTTTTTTCGTGCAGGGCGCATGAGAAAGCCTGGCATGTGGTCTCCAAGACCCTTGACCGACGGACCATCGTCTTCCTGGTAATGGCGGCGTGAATCGCCATCCCGCGAAAGGGGTTTGACTGGTGGGGATGGCACCCGTTCAGACCTTGGAGGCCGGGCTGATGCTGATGGTCGTGGCGAAACCGCTTCTTCCCTTGAAGCACCCCTTTGGGCAACTGCATCCTCGCGGACGGGCGCTTCAGAGGACGGTTTTTCACGATGACGCTCACCGCGGCGCCCCTTTGGCGCAGAGTCCTGGTCCCGCCCTCGACGACTGTCCCGGCGTGGCCGCTCATCTGTCTCATCCGAGGGGGAAGGCACGAAGTCATTCAGCGAAGGACCATCCCAGGGAATGTCCTTCTTGAGGAGAGCGGTAATGGCATCAAGATACTTGATATCGGCCTTTGACGCGATGGACAGAGCCGTTCCCGTACGGCCAGCACGTCCGGTGCGACCGATACGGTGGATATAATCGTCGGCGTGGATCGGAATGTCGTAGTTCACGACGTGGCTGACATCGGGAATGTCCAGGCCACGCGCCGCAACATCCGACGCCACGAGCAGCGGTACACGGCCTTCCTTGAAGGAAGCCAGCATGGCCATGCGCGCACGCTGATCCATGTCGCCATGCAGGCCGCCCACGTTGAAGCCGTGTTTTTCCAACGATTTGACCACGACGGAGATATCGCGCTTGCGGTTGCAGAAGATGATCGCGTTCTTGAGATCGACAGCATCGCGCAGCACCCGCCGCAATGTGTCGCGCTTCTCGAAATCCTTTGAACCTGACGCCACCAGCAACTGGCTGATCGTCGTGGCCGCAGTGGCTGGGCGTGAAACCTCGATCTTGATGGGATTGGAAAGAAACTGTTCGGTAATGCGCTGAATTTCAGGCGGCATCGTCGCTGTGAAGAACAGGGTCTGACGGGTGAACGGCGTCATTTTGCAAATCCGCTCGATATCGGGGATGAAACCCATGTCGAGCATCCGATCCGCTTCATCGATCACCAGCACCTCGATGCCGTTCATCAGCAACTTGCCGCGCTCGAAATGGTCGAGAAGGCGTCCAGGCGTTGCAATGAGAACATCGACGCCGCGTGCGATCTTGGCATCCTGGTCACCGAAAGACACGCCGCCGATGAGCAAGGCCACGTTCAGCTTGTGTTCGGCACCGTATTTGACGAAATTCTCTTCGACCTGCGCGGCGAGTTCGCGCGTCGGTTCAAGGATCAGCGTGCGTGGCATCCGGGCGCGGGCGCGACCCTGTTCCAGCAGGGTGAGCATGGGCAATGTGAAGGCGGCAGTCTTGCCGGTGCCAGTCTGCGCGATCCCCAGTACGTCACGCCGCGTCAGGACATGCGGGATTGCCTGCTCCTGGATCGGCGTGGGAATGGTATAGCCAGAACTTGTGACGGCTTTGAGTACTTTCTCGGAGAGACCGAGATCGGCAAAGGACATGAGGTCCGCTTCCTGTGAAGGCCATTGTGGCTTTTTGCTACGCAGGCTCTGACGGCAATCGTGTTGAAATGCAATGGTTTCTACGTCACAGCCGTTCGAAAAATGAGGTTTTCATGGATGTCCTGTTCGTTCCCGGCTTGAATTGCACGGCACGCCTGTTTTCTCCGCAGATCGCTGCCCTGGAGCGGCAATTCACCTGCCATGTGGCGGATCATGGTGTTGCGGACACGATAGAAGCCATTGCGGTCGATATCCTGGCCAAGGCTCCGGCCCGTTTTGTCCTCGTGGCTCTGTCGATGGGTGGCTATGTCGCCTGCGAGATCATGCGTCAGGCCGCAGAACGCGTGCAGGCACTGGCCTTGCTCGATACCCGCGCCGAACCCGACACAGCGGAGGAGGCCGAACGCCGCCGTCGCACGATTGCCATGGCGAAGGAGGGGCAATTTGATCAACTGCACGCGATTCTCTGGCCGCGCCTCGTGCATCCCTCTCGGGTAGGTGAGAAAGCATTGGAAGAAATCGTCATCGGCATGATGCGCGAGACAGGGGCAGAGCGATTCATTCGCCAGCAGAGTGCGGTTTTGAACAGGCGGGATTATCGCCCCGTCGTGACCGGCATTTCCATCCCCACCACCATCATTGTCGGCCAGGAAGATTTGATCACGCCGCCAAGTCACGCGCAGTGGCTGCACCATTCCATCAAAGGTTCGACTTATCTGGAAATCGCCGAATGCGGCCACCTTTCAAGCCTTGAAAAGGCGGAGGAGGTGAATCGAGCCGTCCTTGATCTTTTGAACAAGATGAAGCTCGCATCAAATTGATATCTATTTCTTTTCCTTGCCCGTGCAAGGATCAAGAACGATTGGACGACCGCCGATGCTTCCGGTCAACACCGGATCATCCAGGACGGAGCGTGTGATCGTGACGATCTGGCCGTTCTGCGATGGATTTTGCACGGTCTGAAGACGCGGCGGCAAGGGCTGGCGGGCAACCTTGATCGACTCAACGATATGGCCAATCGAAATCACAGCGACAAGGCACGTCGTGGTGATCAGGCCAGAAGCGATCAGCATGTCGCGCAAGAGCTTGTTGCTGCGTCCCATGATGAAATCGGTGATTGCGCCCATGATCGGCTCCTTGTGCTGATCAACAGCCTAGGAGAACTGGGTTAACGCCCGGTTTACCATGATTGAGGTGTGGGTGGATCAGCTCAAACCTACGGTAAAAACCCTTCGAACACGATCTGATCGGCATGGGCAGACGCTTTCGCCACATCCTCAGCCGTTCGCACGGTCCATGCCGAGACCGGTATACCGAGGGCCGCACGACACAGGAATGGGGCGGCCTGGGGCAAATCCTTGATATTCCAGGACAGAAAATCCGGCTGCATCTCAGAGAAATGCAACAGATTGGCCATGGCGTGCTTCTCGGTCTCAGGCACCCCTTCGTAGTCGGGATAATTGTATGTCGCCATGCCGACATAGCCGCGCGGTCGCTCCGGAGCGAACATGCGCAGGGCAGCAACCACCCGGGGATCAAAAGATTCGACCATGACGGGATGCTCGGGAAACTGCTGCAGCACTTCCGCGACCCGTCGGGTCAGGCGCAGGTCACCATCGAAGCGACTTTTGATCTCGATCACGATTGGCACGGCACCGCCCACCAAGGTCAGCATCGACGCCAGCGAGAACACGCCATCTCGCGTGGTGGAGCCTGTGAGGGTTATCACCTTCAGTTCTTCTGACGTTCGCGCATCGACCCGACCGCTGGCACCTGTCAATCGATCGAGATCGTAGTCGTGAAAAACCACGGCATCTCCATCGCGGGTGATCTGGACATCGCATTCGATGCCGAATTGCCCGGCTTTCGCAGCAGAAAACGCGGCATGGGAATTCTCGATGACACCACCTGCGCGATCATGCAGGCCACGATGCGCGATGGGGCGGGCCATCAGATGCTGAAGCGCCAACATGATCAGGCGAACTCGAACATCGCTTCGACCTCGACAGCGCTGTCCAAAGGCAGCACCGCCATGCCAACAGTGGAGCGGGCGTGGCGTCCCTTGTCACCAAGGGCGGCAACCATCAGATCAGAGGCTCCGTTCATCACGCCGGGGATGGCGCTGTAGTCGGGCATGGCATTGATGAAGCCGGTCAATTTGATGCAGCGCATAACGCGGTCGAGATTTCCCACGGCAAGCTTGACGAGCGCGAGGATATTGATGGCGCAGAATTGCGCGGCTTCCTTGCCATCCTCGGCCGAAACGGACCCTCCCAATTTGCCAATGTGACGCGGCGCAAGCTTGCCATCGGGACCGAAACACAATTGTCCCGAGGTTACGAGCAGATTGCCGGTGATCACGAATGGCACGTAGTTCGCAAGAGGGGCTGCTGGCACGGGGAGGGTGATGCCGAGTGCGGCAAGACGCTGTTCAACCTGGCTCATTGACTGTTTTCCTTGTTCACACAGCTGTTACCAGAGCAGGAAACGCCTGCAAACTCTGCGTTACAGATTGCCGATGCCCGGACCAATGCCTATCTTCAACCATAATCGCGGGTAAAACGATCAGTGCTGCCCCGTTGCTCCATCTGCTGAAGGAAGCCATGATCCTCCGCCTCGCGCCACTCGCCCTCCTGTCCTTCCTCGCGCTGACACCGCTGCCTGCGACTGCCGAAGTGATGGCGTTGGTGCCGCACAGGGCGGCCTACGAACTCACCTTGCATTCCTCGCGCGGCAAGGGCGTCACGACGGTGTCAGGGCGCATCGGTCTCGAATTCACTGGCAACGCCTGTGAAGGCTATGCCACCAATTTTCGCCAGGTCATGGAAATTTCCGATGGCGAGGGCAAGGCGCTGAACTCCGATATGCGGCTGACGACGTTTGAAGGGGGCGATGGCAAGCTTCTGCGTTTCAACAGCGAAAAACGCAACGGCGGCGCACAGCCCGAAATCACCAGCGGGCAGGCAGAACGGGCTGATGATGGCGGCCTGTCCGTCGATATTCGCCAACCCAAGCCGATCAAGGTGGATGTTGACGGTGTCGCGGTGTTTCCGACCGATCACATGATCCGACTGATTGCCGCCGCCAAGAAGGGTGACCGTATCATGGAGGTCCGCGTCTACGACGGTGCGGATGGCGGCGAGAAAATCTACGATACGACCGCTGTGATCGGAAATGTGGTGGCCCCCGATGGGCGCCCGGTTGAAGACGCGTCAGACAAGGCTGGCTTGAAGACAACGCAACGCTGGCCGGTGTCGATCAGCTATTTCGAACCTGGCAATGGCGAGCGGACTCCGGTTTATGTTCTCAGCTTCGATCTGTTCGAGAACGGTGTTTCAGGTGCCCTCAAGCTGGATTTCGGCGACTTCGCCCTCAAGGGCGAATTGAAGCGGATTGAGTTGCTGAAACCGGCGGATTGCAAGAGATAGCCGCCGCACCAAGGCAGGTTACCCCGTCTTGGGAGCAACTTGCCCTTCCGACAGCAACTGCTTCTTGGCCTCGCCCAGCTTGGCCTTTTCTTCCGGCGACAGTTCGGGATAGCGCAGGTCGAGCTTTTTCAGCTCGCGCCTGATCGCTGCCATCACCGCCACGCGCATGAATTTCTTGTCATCGGCGGGAATAACATACCACGGCGCGTGCTTGGTCGCTGTCGCGCGGATCGCATCTTCATACGCCGCCATATAGTCAGCCCAGCGGTTTCGCTCTGCCAGATCCTGCGTCTCGAACTTCCAGTTCTTGTCTGGAGCATCGATGCGCTCGATCAGACGACGCCTCTGCTCGTCGCGGCCCACATTGAGGAAGAACTTGATGATCTTGACCCCCTGGCGCGACAGGAATGCCTCATTCTGGCGGATGGCCTTCAGCCGCTTGTGCCAGATATCATCACCCAGGAATTCTTCAGGAATGCGCTGTTTCTTGAGGATTTCGGGATGCACGCGCACCACGAGTACCTCTTCATAATAGGAGCGGTTGAAGATGCCGATGCGCCCGCGCTCCGGCATGGCCTTGCCCGTGCGCCACAGAAAATCATGATCAAGCTCTTCCTCAGAAGGCTTCTTGAACGTGCTGACATGGCAGCCTTGCGGGTTCACACCCGACATCACATGCTTGATCGTCGAATCCTTGCCTGCTGCGTCCATAGCCTGGAAGACCAGCAGAACTGCCCAGCGGTTGTCGGCATAGAGCACATCCTGCAGTTTCTGCAGATCACCGATACCATCGGTAAGCAGCGCCTTGGACACCTCCTTGTCAAAATCGAAGAGATTGCGGGTGTCCTCGGTCGGATGGTGCTTCAGTTTGAAATCATCACCCTTTTTGACACGAAAAGGGGCCAGAAGGTCTTTCACGCTGAAAGCGTGCTTTTCCTTGTTGTTTTTTTCGGGCTTCATGTTCGCAGCTTTGGGCGGCGCGACGGTCTTTGGTGAGGCTTTGGCCATGAGGCGTCTGTTTTCCTGTTGCTGCCGACAGCTAACGCCAAACCCGCGCTGATTTCAACGGGCTGTCTGCTTTCCCGGACTGGCACGGGTCTTCTCGAACGCACCGATCATCGGCCCTAGCGAACGGAACCCCGTTCGATCAACGCCAGGCGCGGAAAGGCTGCTGACCGAGCCATCGAGAAACAGGGCATTGGGAGCGCCCAACTTGTCCCGGAAGAACCGCGCGAAATCGGTAAAGGTCACAGCACCGTCCGAAATGACAAAGAACACCGTGTCGCCGTCCTTGACGCCCACGCCATTGCGCACCTTGCGTGACACGCCCTCCGAGGGAAAGCGCGGATGCAGCTTGCCATTGATCACCAGCATTGGACCCGACTGTGTTGCGATTTCAGGCTTCGGGTTCCGCCGCAGGAATTGCCCCGTCTCCAGCACTCCCGCCTTGCCGTTGGCGACATAGAAAACACCGTTGGGCTTGAAGTGGAAATTGCCTGGGCCGTTTGAGGTCGACGCCCGCACAAACTGCCGACCGTTCTCGACATACAGACCAACCGGATCCAGTTCGGAATGATACATCCCGGCGTTCATCGTGAAGAGCGGACGCCGTCCTTCCGCTTGCAACTGGCGATTGAGCGCGTTCAACGAGCCGAACGGCTCTCCCCGACGATCCTTCCAGAACACATCGAGGCTGTGCAGACGAAGGTCAACCTGACAGACGGTATAGGTTTCGCTCTCATGCTGCACTGGGCCGCAATGCCGACCTTGAGCTATCGCCTGAGGGACAACACCCTGCACCGCCAGAAATGCGGTCAATGCGGCCGCAAATCGCAACTGTTGGAACACTCTGACTGCTCTGTTCATGCCAACGATTCGATTCTTTTCCTCGCCTCTGGCGAAAGGTTACCTCTGGACGCAGTGCGATCAAGAGGCATAAGGCGAATGCTCCCAATTCGATGGCCAGATCACGAGGATATAGCGTGCCAAATCTCATTATCTACGATTGTGACGGAACCTTGATCGACAGCGAGCGCCTCGTTGCCAAGGTCTGCATGGCGGAGATCCACGCGCTTGGCCTCACCCATTGGACGATGGAGCGCTACTTCGCATCCTTCGTGGGGATGCCCGGCCATGTCGGCTGGGGCAAGGTGGCTGCGGATCTGGGACGGGCGCTGCCGATCGGATTGAATGCACGGGTCGATCAGCGCATTCTCACCTTGCTGCAGTCCGAACTTGAGGTGCTGCCGGGCGCACGGGAGGCCGTGCTTTCCATCGGCGGGCATCGGTGTGTCGCCTCGTCCACACCGCAGCCGCACCTTTCTGACAATATTAGGATTGCGGGCCTCCATGATCTTTTTGGCGACCATGTCTTTTCAGCGTCGCAGGTCCGCAGGGCAAAGCCCGCGCCGGATGTGTTCCTGTTTTCGGCCTCGCAGATGGGGCATGATCCAGCGGATTGCCTGGTTGTTGAAGACTCGGTTCCAGGTGTCCTGGCAGCCAGACGCGCCGGTATGACAGTCATCGGGTTCACGGGTGCGGCGCATGATGCCGCGCTCATGACAGCCAAACTGTCTGAAGCTGGCGCAATTTCGGTGGCGAGCCATATGGATCAACTGCCAGAGCTGGTGCGCATGGCGGCTGCCAATTGACTCCCGGCATCGCGGCATGATCAGTGCCGATCATGGTCTCACGGGTTCTCGATATTGCCGCCTTGGCGCTGGCCCTCCTCGTGGCAGCGATACCGCCGACACAGGCGCAATCCGTGCAGGTCACTGCTCCCATCGCCTTCCTCTATGACGTGAACACGAAAGGAATGCTCTTCGACAAGAAGGCAGATGAGCTGCACCCCCCGGCCAGTGTCATCAAGCTCCTGACGGCGGAAACGGTGTTCCACGCGCTGAAGGAAGGCCAGTTGACACTCGAGCAAGAGTTGCCGATCACCGAGAACGTGTGGCGGCGCGGTGGGGCACCCTCGGGTGGGGCTGCCATGTTCGCACCGCTCAACAGCCGCGTTGCGGTTTCCGATCTTTTGCAAGGGCTGGTGGTGCAATCCGCCAATGATGCCGCCCTGGCCTTCGCAGAGGGGATCAGCGGCAACGAACAGGCGTTCGTGCTGCGTATGCAGGAGAGGGCGAAGACGCTAGGCCTGACGCGGACGCAGGTCCGCAACGCCACTGGCTTCAACCATCCCGAGCAACGCGTGACGGCGCGGGACATGGCACTTTTGACGAAGCACCTGATCGAGACCTATCCGGACCGCTTCCCGCTGTTCAGCCAGCGCGAGTTTATCTGGAACAAGATACGCCAGACCAATCGGAACCCTCTGCTCGCCATGAACATTGGGGCGGACGGAATGAAGACCGGCAACATCGCCGACGCGGGATTCAATCTTGTTGGCACGGCCAAGCAGGACGGCCGTCGCCTGATCGTGGTGATTTTTGGTGCAGACACCGCCCTCAATCGCTCTGCAGATGCAAGGAAACTCCTGGAATGGGGCTTTTCCAATTTCGATCAGCGCAAGTTGCTGGACAAGGGAGCCGTACTCACCGAAGCGAAAGTGAGTGGCGGCAGCAAAGCAATGGTGCCGTTGGGCCTGAAAGACGACATCACCATGCTGCTGCCGAAATCAGCCGGGGACACCGTTGTGACGACCATCAGCTACCAGGGTCCGGTGCGCGCGCCTATCGCCCAAGGTGCTGAGATTGGTCGCCTCCAGGTCAAGCGCGGTACGACGCTAGCCCTTGATGTACCGATCATTGCGCTGGAAGAGGTCTCGCAAGGGTCGCTCGCCAAGCGCGCGCTGGACAACTGCCTCGACTGGGTGACGGGACTTTTCCGGCGGAACCCAAAGACGTGAAAGGTCGCTTCATCACGTTTGAGGGTGGGGAGGGCAGCGGCAAGTCCACGCAGATACGTCGGTTGGCAAGCGTGCTGGAAGCGCAGGGCAAGATTGTGCGTCAGACGCGGGAACCCGGCGGCTCCCCCATGGGTGAGCGTATTCGTGCGCTGCTGCTCGATCCGGCAGCGAGGCTGGATGCCACCACGCAACTTTTCCTGTTTTGCGCCGCACGCCATGATCATGTCGTGGAACTGATCGTACCTGCCTTGCAGCAGGGCGTGTGGGTGCTGTGCGACCGTTTTGCGGATTCCTCCCGTGCCTATCAGGGCGCGGCCGGTGACCTCCCTCCGGAATTGGTGCGTATTCTTGAAACCGCGGCCATCGGTCAGACTGTTCCAGACCTGACATTCATTCTCGATATCCAGCCTGAAAATGGCTTGGCCCGCGCCAATCGCCGTCGGGGCAAGACAGACAAGGCGGATGCCTTCGAGGCTGCCGATCTCGCCTTTCACGAGCGGGTGCGGCAGGGATATCTTGCGATTGCCCGCAAAGAACCGCAGCGCTGTGCCGTGATCAACGCCGATCAGTCCGAGGAGGATGTGGCAAGCGCCATTCTGGCGGCGTGCATCAAGCGCTTTGCATCACTGGAAGAAAGCGGCGTAAATGGCTGATTTTGTAGCTGTCGAACGCGATGATACAGGTCTCGAAGCCGACCGCTTTCAGAACTTTCCCCATCCCCGCGAGATGCTTTGGTTCGGCGGCGATAGCTCGGCAGAGCAGGTTCTTCTCGATGCCTGTCGCTCTGGCAAACTGCACCACGCTTGGCTGCTGACTGGTCCAGAAGGCATCGGAAAGGCAACTCTGGCCTATCGCTTTGCCCGCTTTTTGCTGGCCTACCCGGATTTGACATCGCCAAAGGTTCGGACCGCACGCGACCTGTCCGTGCCGACTGATCATCCTGTCACTGGGCAGGTTGCCCGGCAGTCGCATCCCGATCTCGCTGTCATCCGGCGCGGCCTGACCAAGGACGGAAAGTCGCTGCGCACCGAAATCGCTGTGGATGACGTGCGCGACGGCTTGTCGATCTTCCGTGTGACGTCGGGGACCGGCGGCTGGCGCATCATCATCGTCGATGCTGCGGATGATCTGAACCGCTCCAGCGCCAATGCCTTGCTGAAAATGCTGGAGGAACCGCCTGCACGGGCTGTGTTCTTGCTGATTGCGCACAGGCCTGGCGCCTTGCTGCCGACCATCCGCTCACGCTGCCGCACAATGCGGCTCGCCGCGCTGGACGAAGCCAGTGTGGTCGATGGGTTGTCCCGGCTGAGCGATGCTTCGGAAGTTGCCATCAATTCGGCAGCCCAAGCTGCGGATGGGAGCCTTCGCACCGGACTGGCACTGCTCGATTCTGGTGCCAGCCTGATCCGCCGGGAGGCCGGAAAATTACTGGCTGATCTGCGCCAGCAGGACCAGAAAGCTGCGATGGCGCTGTTCGACAAGGCAACGGGCAAGGCAGGCGCGGCCAATTTCGGCATGATCCTTGACATCGTCGAAAAGCATCTTCGCGCCAGCATTCACGACGGCATCACCACGAAAGCGCACTCAGCGACGCTTGCCGCCCGCGCCGAGCTGTGGGAGAAGCTGAGGAGATCAGCACGCGACGTCGAGACCTACAATCTGGACCGTCGCCCGTTCCTGCTGTCCATTTTCTCCGAACTTGCGGACATCGAGCGCCGCGCCTGAGGTCCGCCCATGGCTGCGAAGCCAACATTCTACATTACCACGGCGATTTCGTATCCCAATGGCGTGCCGCATATTGGCCATGCCTATGAGCTGATCGCGGCTGACGCCATCGCCCGTTTCAAACGCCTCGATGGTTTCGACGTTTTCTTCATGACCGGCACTGACGAGCATGGCCTGAAGATGCAGCAGACCGCAGACAAGGAGGGCGTTCCGGTGGCAGAACTGGCCGACCGCAATGCCGCGCGCTTCCGCGCCATGGCTGATGTACTGAACGCCTCGCAGGACCGTTTCATCCGCACCTCGGAGGCACAACACTATGCCTCCAGCCAGGAAATCTGGCGTCGCATGAAGGCAAACGGTGATATCTACCTTGACCAGTATGAAGGCTGGTATTCCGTCCGCGACGAAGCCTTCTATGATGAGAAGGAGCTCAAGATCACGGCTGACGGCACGAAACTGTCGCCGCACGAAACGCCGGTCGAATGGGTGACTGAACAGAACTACAAGTTCCGTCTCTCGACCTATGGCGAGCGCCTGCTGAAGCTCTTCGACAACCCGGCCAACTTCATCAGCCCCGAGACGCGCAAAAACGAGATCGTGAGCTTCGTGAAGGGCGGTCTGCAGGATCTGTCGATCAGCCGCACCACCTTCAAATGGGGCGTGCCCGTGCCCGACGACGACGCGCATGTCATGTATGTCTGGGTGGATGCCCTGACGAACTACATCACCGGCGTTGGCTTTCCTGACGAGAGCAACCCTGATTGGCAGCGCTGGCCCGCCGATGTCCACATCATCGGCAAGGACATCGTGCGCTTTCATACGGTGTATTGGCCAGCTTTCCTGATGTCAGCTGGCTTGCCCGTGCCCAAGCGCGTTTTCGGCCACGGCTTCGTGCTCAACAAGGGCGAGAAAATGTCGAAATCGGTCGGCAACGTGGTCGATCCCTTCGATCTTGTGAAAGCCTACGGTGTCGATCAGGTGCGCTATTTCTTCCTGCGCGAGGTGGCTTTCGGCCAGGACGGCAACTACAGCCACGAGCAGATCGTCAACCGCATCAATGCTGAACTCGCCAATGACATCGGTAACCTTGCCCAGCGGTCGCTGTCGATGATCGCCAAGGGCGTGGATGCCAAGGTGCCGGTCAAGGGTGCATTGACGCAGGCCGACAGCGCCATGCTTGCGATGTCACATGCATTGCCCGGCAAGCTGCGCAATGCCATGCAGGATTTCGCGCTGCACGAGATGCTGAACGAGATATGGGCCGTGACCGGCGAGGCCAACCGCTACTTCGCCGCTCAGGAGCCCTGGAAGCTTGCCAAGACCGATCCGCCACGCCGCGACACTGTGCTCTACGTCACGGCGGAATTGCTGAGAATTGTCGGTATCGCCTGCCTTCCGTTCATTCCGGCGGCGGCGGCAAAGCTGCTTGACCTGCTGGCAGTGCCATCTGATCGGCGGATGCTGGCCGATGCAGTTCCTTCCCATGCGCTGGTGAGCGGGACACCTCTGCCCGCGCCTGAAGGCATCTTCCCACGCTATGTCGAGCCGGTGGAGGACAAGGCGTGAAGCTATCAACGCGCCAATCCTTCTCCCTTGGGAGAAGGTGGCCGCTGGAGGCGGTCGGATGAGGGAGAAACCCGACGATCTGTGGTTCTCCCTCATCAGTCACGTTCCACGTGACAGCTTCTCCCAACGGGAGAAGCGGGACTTCTACCCATGCTGAT
>JANNEO010000035.1:0-6430 GCA_031378805.1 Hyphomicrobiales bacterium | reverse complement strand
GGTGATGTGGGTGCGAGCGCTTTTGATGAAATCCTTGCCGCTGCCGACAAGAGCATGGCGGAGGGTGAACTCACGCAGGCTGCCGAGCTTTATGCCGGGGCCTTGGCCGAAGATGACACCAGTGCCCGCGCCATGGGCGGGCTGATCAAGGCCTATGTCGAGATGGACATGCTGGAACAGGCGCGCCAATTGCTCAATGCCGTGAAGCCAGAGATGGCGGTTGATCCCGCCATCGTCGGTGCAAAGGCAGCGATCGAGGCCAAGGAAGCGGCTGCGTCGCTGGGGGATACTGCGCCGCTCCTGGCGGCAGTCGAGGCCAATCCCGCCGATCACCAGGCAAGGATCGATCTGGCCATTGCGCTCAATGGCAATGGCGAGCGCGAGGCGGCGGTGGATCATCTGATCGCCTGCATCAAGAAGGATCGCACCTGGGGAGACGGCGCAGCCCGCAAGCAACTGCTGCAGTTCTTCGAGGCCTGGGGGCATGGCGAGGATGTCACGGTGGAGGGCCGCCGCAAGCTGTCCGCCGTGCTGTTCAGCTGAGGTAGGTGCCCGCATGACCAGCAACGTGACCTATACCGGCCCGGATATCATGCCAGGTGTTATCCCGGTGTTTCCGCTGTCGGGTGCGCTCTTGCTCCCGCGCGGCCAGATGCCGCTCAACGTCTTCGAGCAACGCTACATCGAGATGATCGATCACGCCATGCGGACGGAGCGCCTGATCGGCATGATCCAGCCCAACCCCGACAAGGGTGACATCGGCCCGCTGTTCGCGGTGGGCTGCGCGGGGCGCGTCACCCAACTCTCGGAGACGGGCGATGGCCGCTATCTTCTGACACTCACCGGCATCGCGCGGTTCCGCACCTTGCGCGACGTGACACAGGATACGCCTTTCCTCCAGTTCAAGGTGGACTGGACGCCGTTTGGCGATGATTACACCGCCCGTTTCGGTGAGGACGCCGTGGACCGCAAGTCGGTGTTGAAGGCGCTGAAGGATTTTTCCGAGGCCAATGACGTGCCTGTGGACTGGAGCAGCGTGAAGGACGCGCCAAACGAGGCACTGGTCAACGCGCTGTCGATGATGTGCCCGTATGGCGTGCGCGAAAAGCAGGCGCTGCTGGAAGCAGCGGACCTCAAGGCGCGGGGTGACATGCTGGTGGCAATCACCGAAATGGAACTTGCCAAGGCGGCGGGCGGCGGCGATACGCCGCTGCAGTAAGCGAGAGTGAAACGATGACCGATGCAGCTGCGATGCGTGACCGTATGCCCGGCCTTGGCGTCGATACCAAGCTGCTGGAATTGCTGGTGTGTCCCGTGACCAAGGGTCCGCTGGACTATGATGCCGTGCGGCAGGAATTGGTGTCGCGCAGCGCCAAGCTGGCCTATCCTATCCGCGATGGCATCCCGATCATGCTGCCGGATGAAGCGCGAAAGCTTGATTAGGGCTGTAACGCGACTGGATGCCCGAGAAAGATTTGGGTGAGCCTAAAGACTTGGGTGCCTAAAGACTTGGATTGTCTGGTTCATGTCGTGTCCTATTCCGGTTCAGTCGGCAGTCGCACCGTCGCAGTCGCCAGCGCTGATATGCCTTCTTTGCGGCCCGTGAAGCCAAGCCGCTCCGTCGTTGTTGCCTTGACCGAGACCTGGCCGGTCGCAACCCCCGCGATTTCCGCTACCCGCCGGCGCATGGCCTCCGCATGGGGGCCTATTCTGGGTGCTTCGCAGATGATCGTCACATCCAGAAGATCGATGATGCCGCCGCGCTGGCGCAAGCGCTCGGCCGCGAAGGCGAGAAACTGATCCGAGGATGCGCCCTTCCACTGCGCATCGCTGGGCGGGAAATGGCGGCCGATATCGCCATCGGCCATCGCGCCCAGCAGCGCATCGGTGATGGCATGAAGGGCCACGTCGCCATCGGAATGGGCAATGAAGCCATTGCTGTGCGGGATTTTCACGCCGCAGAGCCAGAGATGATCGCCTGGACCGAAGGCATGGACATCAAAGCCCGTGGCGGTGCGCGAGAGCATGGCGGCACCCAAGCGCTGGTTGGCGCGGGCGAGGTCATCCTGCGTGGTGATTTTCACGTTGGCGGATTCTCCGTTGAAGACATGGACGGCATGGCCTGCGGCGGCTGCGACGCCGCCATCATCGGTGAAAATCCGTCCGCTTGCTGCAGCCTCACGGTGCGCGGCGAGGATTACGGCGAACTGGAAGGCTTGCGGTGTCTGCACGGCCCTCAGCGTCGCACGCTCCGGCGTGGCCTGGATGACAGTGGTGTCAACCATGACGATCGTGTCCGTGACAGCCGCGCCAGGCACGGCAGCGCCGTGGTCCCGTGCCGCGATGATGGCATCGTTGATCAGCCCCAAAGTCACGAATGGCCTGGCCGCATCATGGATGAGCACGCTGTCGATCCCGTAGGACGACAATGCTTCCAGGCCAGCCAGAACCGAGGCTTGTCGGCTACTGCCACCCGTCACGGGGGGAAGCAGCTTGTCCATGCCGATTGCGTCAAGTGCTTCAGCATAAAGCGCATGATCATCCGCATGGATCACGACCTGAAGGGAATTGATGGCGGGATGATCGGCAAAGGCAGCAATCGTGCGGGCCAGTACCGTCCGGCCTGCCAGATCACAATACTGCTTGGGGCGATCGCCACCGAAGCGCGAGCCCCTTCCGGCGGCAACAAGCAGGGCGGCAATGCGCGGAGATTTCGACGAGGATGACATCACCTAAGCGCTAACACGGGTTTCCAGCCCCCTCAATCATGGGCATAACGCGTAACGCCCATGTCGCTTCACATTCTTGCTCCGGCCAAGCTCAATCTCTTCCTCACCATCATGGGGCGGCGGGAGGATGGCTATCATCTGTTGGACTCGCTGTTCGTGTTCGTGGGTCTTGCTGATGGCATCACTGTCGAAGCGAGCGAGACCCTGTCATTCGCATTGAGCGGTCCTTTCGCCACCAACCTCGAGTGCGGCGACGACAACATCGTGATGAAAGCTGCCGCTGTTCTGCGCCGGGAGGCCTGTATTGCGGATGGGGCACGGATCTGCCTGGACAAGCATATCCCCTTGGCGGCGGGGCTTGGTGGCGGTTCGGCAGATGCGGCGGCCGTGCTGTGTGCGCTCAATGATCACTGGCGGATCGGCTGGCCACTGGAACGGCTGGAGCCACTCGCAGCCAGGCTGGGTGCGGATGTTCCGGCATGTCTGGCTGGCAAGCCCGTGATGGCCCGAGGTATTGGAGAACATCTCACGCCTGCTCCCGCCATGCCGGATTGCGCCATCCTGCTGGTGAACCCGGGCATCGCCACGCCAACGCCTCAGGTTTTCAAGGCGTTCAGATCAATGAATCCTGAAATCGCTCTGCGTGCCATTCCACCTTTGCCTGCGCGATTCGAGGATTTGACAGCATTGGTCGAGACTATTGGCCCGCGCGGCAACGATCTGCTGCCCGCCGCCATCGCGGTCACGCCGATGATTGCCGAAGTGCTGGCCGCACTCACTATGTTGCCCGGCGCGGCTCATGCCGGCCTGTGTGGCAGTGGCGCTACCTGTTTCGCGCTGTTCGAATCGGCTGCGGCGGCGACACGGGCAGCACAATCCTTGCGCAACGTTCATCCCAGCTGGTGGTCATGGTCTGGGACGTGGGCTGTCTGAACCGGTAATCGCAACCGAAAAAAAGCCCCGCGGGATGACCCTGCGGGGCACTTTTCCGGTCTGATCGGGAGGAGAAGTCAGGCCGAAATGCGCTCTTCGATCTCGGTTGGCTCGCGCAGCACATAGCCACGGCCCCAGACGGTCTCGATGTAGTTTTTGCCGTCTGACGCATTCGCAAGCTTCTTGCGCAGCTTGCAGATGAAGACGTCGATGATCTTGAGTTCGGGTTCGTCCATACCGCCATATAGGTGGTTCAGGAACATTTCCTTGGTGAGCGTGGTGCCACGGCGGAGCGACAGAAGCTCCAGCATCTGGTATTCCTTGCCCGTGAGATGCACGCGCTCGCCGCCAACTTCGACTGTCTTCTGGTCAAGATTGACCAGCAGGTCGCCAGTGGCAATCACAGACTGGGCATGGCCCTTCGAGCGGCGCACAATGGCGTGGATGCGGGCGACCAGTTCGTCCTTGTGGAACGGCTTGGTGAGGTAGTCGTCGGCACCGAAGCCCAGACCCTTCACCTTGTCCTCGATGCCAGCCATGCCGGAAAGAATGAGGATCGGTGTCTTCACCTTCGAGACGCGCAAGCTGCGCAACACCTCATATCCCGACATGTCAGGAAGATTGAGGTCAAGCAGTATGATGTCGTAATCATAGAGCTTGCCGAGATCGATGCCCTCTTCGCCCAAATCTGTCGTGTAGATGTTGAAGTTCTCGGACTTCAGCATCAATTCGATGGATTGCGCGGTGGCGCTGTCATCTTCAACAAGGAGAACGCGCATATTTGGTCCCCATCCTGGCCCGCCGACAGCGTCCGAAGTCGAACCATCCGACTTCCTTCCACACGCCATCGCCATATTTCAGTAAGCAACGTTAACGGCAATTGGTTAACAAATGCTGATTCCCCGACGCAAGCGTTTACGAGAAAAAAGCCTCGAATCGTATTAAGTCTCTGACTCAAGGAGAAAATTCAGACATGCGCGGCTTCAGGCGACACTTTAAGAAAGCATCAGAAGTGATTCTGGTGACTCAGAGCCTGGCCCCGCACTTCTTGCAGGCTGGACAAAGGCTTCTGAGAGGCCCGATTCAGCTTTCCTCAACCATATTGCCCGCGAGTTAAGGAATGCCTGACGAATCGCCCCCCGAATCAGTGCGCAAGCTGTCCCCCGCCGCGCAGGCGTTGACAGCTGAACTCGCGGACATGACCTCGGTCGAGGTGTTCGGGCGGGTCGTGGCCGTGCGGGGCCTGCTCATCGAGATCGCCGGTCCGCTGTCCTTGATGAAGGTGGGTGGCACGCTGGCCATCGAGACTGCCGAGCCAGACCCTGTCGTGTGCGAAATCGTCGGTTTCGAGAATACCCATGCGCTGGCGATGCCTTTCGCGGGCCTTGGCGGCGTCAGGCGCGGCTGCCGCGCGATCATAAGGCCCACGTCGCCGGGCGTTCGTCCCTCGCGCGCTTGGCTCGGACGCGTGGTCAATTGCTTTGGCCAGCCGATCGACGGCAAGGGGCCGATTGCGCCGGGAGGCAAGCTTTATCCTTTCCGAGCCGACCCGCCCCCCGCTCACAAGCGCAACCGGGTGGGTGAGCCGATGGACCTTGGCGTGCGGGCGCTGAACACCTTTCTCACTTGCTGCCGGGGTCAGCGCATGGGCATTTTCGCTGGCTCGGGCGTGGGGAAGTCGGTGCTGCTGGCCATGCTGGCACGCAATGCCGCCGCCGATGTCTCGGTGATCGGCCTGGTGGGCGAGCGGGGACGCGAGGTGCAGGAGTTCCTGCAGGATGATCTGGGCGAAGAGGGCCTGGCCCGCTCTGTCGTGGTGGTGGCGACGTCGGATGAACCCGCGCTCGCCCGCAAGCAGGCGGCCTATCTCACGCTCTCCATCGCCGAGTATTTCCGTGACGAGGGCAATGATGTGCTGTGCATGATGGACTCCGTCACGCGCTTTGCCATGGCGCAACGCGATATCGGATTGGCCGCCGGAGAACCGCCGACCACCAAGGGCTACACGCCGACCTGCTTCTCCGAGTTGCCGCGCCTGCTGGAGCGTGCCGGGCCGGGCGAAGGGCCAGGCGCGATCACCGGCATCTTCACAGTGCTGGTCGATGGTGATGACCACAACGAGCCGGTGGCCGATGCCGTGCGCGGCATTCTCGACGGGCATATCGTGATGGAGCGTCGTATCGCCGAGCGGGGCCGCTATCCGGCCATCAACATATTGAAGAGCGTGTCGCGTACCATGCCGAAATCCTGCGATCCGCTCTACTGGCCCACCGTGCAGGAGGCGAAACGCCTGATGGCGACCTATGCCGACATGGAGGAACTGATCCAATTGGGGGCCTATCGTCGCGGAACCACACCCGATGTGGACCTGGCGATTGAAAAGAATCCATTTTTCGAAAATTTTTTGCGCCAAGGTAAGGAAGAAGCAACCTCCTTGAGCGATAGTTATAACCGTCTCGCGGAAATCATCGGTCATTCGGACGGGGGCGTTTGAATGATCTTGTTTAGTCCCGGCTTCCCGGAGTTGCGTAATTATGAAGTCGCGTGAAACGCTGATCCGCCTGAAAAAATTTCAGGTCGATGAAAAACGCCGTCGTGTGGCGCAAATCGAGGCCATGGTCGCTGATTTCGAGCGCATGGCCAACGATCTCGACCGTGAGGTCGCCAATGAAGAACGCCGGGCCGGCATCTCCGACCCCGCGCATTTTGCCTATCCGACCTATGCCCGTGCAGCCCGCACCCGCCGCGAGAAGATCATCCATTCCGCG
>JANNEO010000021.1:0-13763 GCA_031378805.1 Hyphomicrobiales bacterium | reverse complement strand
CGATTTCGGCGGCACCGCGAAAATCCTTGGCAGAAGGCGTGAGAAGAGGGGGGCTCTGCGCCAGAGCTGCGTCCTTTGGCCTCTGGCGTCTCGCTGCGATAACGGGTTTTGCTGTCTTTCCTGCGCTCATCCCTGCGGTATAGTTCAGCCAATGAATGATGACAGCCCGAAACTTGCGATTTCAACCGATGGTCTGTCCACGGGCGCTGACGCGATCGTCTTTCGCGCCCGGCTGACGCCGCACCGCTCGCTGGGGCGACGGGGCCATGTGATCTTGTTCACGTTCATCATTGGCATGAGCGTGCTGATCTCGATTCCCTTCTATATTCTGGGCGCTTTGCCGGTTGTGGGGTTCTTCGGCCTCGACGTGGTGCTGCTGTGGATTGCGTTTCGCGTTTCCAACCAACGCGCCCGGGCCTACGAGGAATTGGTGCTGACGCATATCGAACTCCTGTTCAACCGGGTGACGTGGCGGGGCAGGCGCTCGCAATGGTCGTTCAATCCCCTGTGGGTGAAGCTTTCCAGCGAAGA
The DNA here is from genome assembly GCA_031378805.1 of Hyphomicrobiales bacterium. Classification (GTDB taxonomy): domain Bacteria; phylum Pseudomonadota; class Alphaproteobacteria; order Rhizobiales; family Beijerinckiaceae; genus JADCCX01. Next base: position 13,232 of record JANNEO010000021.1, on the reverse strand, counting down.
GCACGCCGAGTTTGGCACACAGCGAATCGCGCTGGTCGAAGGGCGCCGTCAGGTGGAAATGGGTGCGTTCCTGGGTGCGGAGGAGAAGGCGGATTTTGCCGCTGCGCTGAAGCAGGCGCTGGCGGCGGCGCGGGCTGGCCCGAGGTGGGGGTGACGACCAACCTCTTTTCCGTCGCCATTTCCGCACTCGATTGGATCGGCATCGCCGTGTTTGCCATCACGGGCGCGTTGGTGGCGTCGCGCAAGCAGATGGACATCGTGGGTTTCGCCTTTCTCGGCACGGTCACTGGCATCGGCGGCGGGACCGTACGGGATCTGGTGCTGGGGCAGACACCGGTTTTCTGGGTGAAGGAACCGCTTTACCTGCTGGTCTGCGTCGGGTGTTCGATACTCGTGTTCTTCGCCGCGCATGTGCCGAAATCGCGGCTGGTGCTGCTGTTCTGGCTGGATGCTGTGGGCCTCGCGCTGTTTTCCGTGCTGGGCGCAGAGAAGGCGCTGGCGCATGGCCCTGTGGTGGCGGCCACCATGGGCGTTGTCACGGCCACGATGGGTGGCATGATCCGTGATATCCTGGGCGGTGAAAGCCCGGTGATCCTGCGGCGCGAGATCTATGCGACGGCGGCGCTGGCGGGGGCTGTGGCCTATCTGCTGGCGCTGCTGGTGTTGCCGCGCGAACCTGCGTTGCTGATGGGCTTCCTCGCGGCTTTCGGACTGCGCGGGCTGGCGTTGGCACGGGGCTGGTCGCTGCCGACATACAAGCCGCGTGAGGCGCGTCGGCCCGAGGATGTGGGATTGTAGGTGGTCACGAATTGCTGGGCGGGCGCTTGGTTTTAAGTTCACCAAACTTCGACAAGAGCGCATCTAGCAGTTTATCGTCGCTCGATACGTCTTCGTTTCCTGTGAAATGTGCAAAAATCATGTGATCAGGGTAAAAATCTACTTCAAATCGAACTCCCAGAAGTCCGAAATCGACTGTGATCGACACATCAGATTTGCTGCTGATTGAAAAATGGATTCGCTCTTTTCGCAAAAAATCGACGAAATCAATAAGTCGTTGAAGGCCATCGATAGGCTTTTTCTTGGGCATATCTTATTTCCTGTAATCATTGCGATGAAGTAGTTTATAGCAAGTTGCAGCACCTGCCGTACCTGCTTTCCTCTCAGCCAATAGTTCTTCAATCGTCAAGGGAAGAAATTGTTGAGGTAACTTGCTGTGAATTCCTCCATTGCACATCTTTGAGATGAACTCCTGAACCGTCATCCCCATCTGGTCCTTGGTGAAGCCACCTGCAACAATGATGGGCGTTCCATCTGAATCGCTACTGATCCACTGTCCGGCTTCCTCCGTCCCGCCCGGTGCACGTGGTTGATCAGGATCATAGGCTTTGATGGCGACACGCAATCTATCGAGTGCGTAACGCATGTGGAAAACAGCCCAGAGCCGTTCCGGATTTTTTGAAGTTTGAATGGTTGATGTCATGCTAAAATCCTATAATAAGAATTATATCCTACATAGGTTTGATATTGTCAACGCATTTCACTTTCACCGTGCCTGACCAACGCTGTCTGCGGCAGGGCGTGCCAGGGCCTTGAGCTTGTGATCTCTCGCAACTTCAGCCCCTTCTCACCCTTGTGAGCCGGAAAACCCCTCACTATATGGCAATTACACAAGCATTCCGCGTTGCTTCGGGACGCGGATACAACGCCAGCTTCAAAAGGGGCACACCATGGGTAAAGTTATCGGAATTGATCTGGGAACCACCAACTCCTGCGTGGCCGTCATGGACGGCACCACGCCAAAGGTGATCGAGAATTCGGAAGGTGCGCGCACCACGCCTTCCATCGTCGCTTTCACCGATGATGGCGAACGCCTCGTAGGACAGCCCGCCAAGCGGCAGGGCGTCACAAATCCGGAGCGCACCTTCTTCGCCATCAAGCGCCTGATTGGCCGCACCTACAACGATCCGATGACGCAGAAGGACAAAGGTCTTGTCCCGTACAAGATCGTCAAGAACGCCGGCGGTGACGCATGGGTCGAGGCAGACGGGCAGAGCTATTCGCCCTCGCAAATCTCCGCTTTCACGCTGATGAAGATGAAGGAGACGGCTGAAGCGCATCTGGGCTCGCCCGTGACGCAGGCCGTGATCACGGTTCCGGCCTATTTCAACGACGCCCAGCGCCAGGCCACCAAGGATGCTGGCAAGATCGCTGGTCTCGAGGTGCTGCGCATCATCAACGAGCCGACGGCGGCAGCGTTGGCCTATGGTCTTGAGAAAAAGGGTTCCGGCACCATCGCAGTTTATGACCTGGGTGGCGGCACCTTCGACGTGTCGATCCTCGAGATTGGCGACGGCGTCTTCGAGGTAAAGAGCACCAACGGTGACACCTTCCTGGGTGGTGAAGACTTCGACATGCGCCTCGTCGAGTACCTCGCGGACGAGTTCAAGAAGGAGCAGGGCATCGACCTGAAGAAGGACAAGCTTGCCCTTCAGCGTCTCAAGGAAGCGGCTGAGAAGGCGAAGATCGAGCTGTCGTCCACAGCTCAGACCGAAATCAACCTGCCCTACATCACGGCCGATGCGTCTGGTCCCAAGCATCTGACGCTGAAGCTCTCCCGTGCCAAGTTCGAGAGCCTGGTGGATGACTTGGTGCAGCGCACGATGGAGCCTTGCAAAAAGGCTCTGAAGGACGCGGGCCTGACGGCTGGCGACATCGACGAAGTTGTGCTCGTGGGTGGCATGACGCGTATGCCCAAGGTGCAGGAGATCGTGAAGAACTTCTTCGGCAAGGAGCCACACAAGGGCGTCAACCCGGATGAAGTGGTCGCCATTGGTGCAGCCGTTCAGGCAGGCGTGCTGCAGGGCGACGTCAAGGATGTTCTGCTGCTCGACGTGACGCCGCTGTCCTTGGGCATCGAGACGCTGGGTGGCGTGTTCACGCGCCTCATTGACCGCAATACCACGATCCCGACGAAGAAAGGCCAGGTCTTCTCCACAGCCGAGGACAACCAGACGGCGGTGACCATCCGCGTCTTCCAGGGTGAACGCGAAATGGCGCAGGACAACAAGATCCTGGGCCAGTTCGATCTCATGGGCATTCCGCCCGCACCCCGCGGTATGCCGCAGGTGGAGGTGACTTTCGACATCGACGCCAACGGCATTGTCAACGTGTCCGCCAAGGACAAGGCGACGAACAAGGAACAGCAGATCCGCATCCAGGCCAGCGGCGGACTCTCTGACGCCGACATCGACAAGATGGTGAAAGAGGCCGAAGCCAACGCCGAAACCGACAAGCAGCGCCGCGAAATGGTGGAAGCCAAGAACCAGGCGGAAAGCCTGATTCACTCCACCGAGAAATCGCTGAAGGAATATGGCGACAAGGTGGGCCAGACGGACAAGGAAGCGGTGGAGAATTCCATCACAGCCCTCAAGGATGCGCTCGCCAAGGATGACGTCGAGATGGTGAAGGCCAATACCAATGACCTGATGCAGGCCTCGATGAAGATCGGCGAGGCCATGTACAAGGCGCAGGCCGACGAAGCCGCCAAGGCAGACGCTGAGAAGGACATGGCGAAGGAAGCGGGTGGTGCCAAGAGCGCCAAGGACGACGTGATCGACGCGGACTTCAAGGAAGTGAAGGACGACAAGAAGAAGGCGGGGTGAGTGCTGCCCGCCTGCTTTCCCTCTCCGCTTGCGAGAGAGGGTGGCAGGCGAAGCCTGACAGGTGAGGGTTTGTGCTGAACCGCGTGAACTGCGCGACCCCTCATCCGCCCGCCATCCTGGGGCACCTTCTCCCGCAAGGGGACAAGGAAACCAGTGCCTTCTCTACTCCAGAAGCACCGCCACCTTCGTCGCACGTGTCTTGTCGGACGCGTGCTCGAACGCCTCCACGGCCTGCGCCATCGGATAGGTCGCCGAGATCATCGCTCCCAGTTTCACCTTGCGGCTGGAGATCAGATCCGCCGCGACAGCGAATTCTTCGCAGAACCGGAAAGTACCCACGATCTCCAGCTCTTTCGCCACGATGGCGTTGATAGGGAGAGGAGCATCGCCGCCCAATCCCACCAGCACCACGCGGGCGCGCGGCTTGAGCGCCGGGATCGCACCTGCCAACGCTCTGGCATTGCCGGAGCACTCGAACAGCGCGTCGACCTGTCCACGGTTCTCGGTCAAAGGCTGAAGGCCGTCCGGCGTTTCCGCCAGATTAATGGGCGTATCACAGCCGAGTTGTGAGGCGACAGACAGCGAATGCACCGTGAGGTCCGTTGCGATCACCCGCGCGGCACCAGCCAACTTCGCCGCCACGATGGTCAACACACCGATGGGACCACAGCCCGTGACAAGCACGGTTTTCCCCTTCAGATCGCCGGCCTGCTTGACGGCGTGCAGCGACACCGCCAGCGGCTCGCACAGCGCGGCTTCTGCAGTGCTCACCGCTGGGTCAATGCGGAAAACACGCGCGCGCGGCGCCGTGACGTACTCACGAAACAGCCCCTGCACATGGGGCATCCGCATCGCGCTGCCGTTGAAAAGCATTGTCTCGCAATGGTTGAATTCGCCGCGGTCGCAGGAGGGGCATATACCGCAAGGCTGGCTGGGGTTCACGGCCACAAGATCGCCCTTGGAAAGACCCGTGACAGCACTGCCCATGGCATCGACATGGCCGGACGCTTCGTGGCCAAGTGCCATGGCCTCCTTGACGCGCACCACGCCGAATCCGCCGTGGTGATAATAGTGCAGGTCGGAGCCGCAGATGCCGCCTGCCGCCATGCGGACGCGCACATCGTGTAGCCCGAGTGTGGGTTCGGCAGCTCCGAAAGTTTCGACCCTCAGGTCATGCGGGGGATGGATCATGATGGCACGCATGGTGGTGTTCCCCCTGGTTCAGATGACAGCCGTCATGCCGCCATCGACGTAGATGATCTGGCCGTTGATATAGTCCGATGCCGGTGACGCCAGGAAGATTGCGGCGCCTACCAGTTCCTCCGGCTTGCCCCAGCGCTTCGATGGCGTGCGGGCTTTGACCCAGCTGTCGAAGGCGGGATTGTCGATCAGCGCCTGGTTCATGTCCGTGATCATGTAGCCGGGGCCGATGGCGTTGGCCTGGATGCCAAGCCCTGCCCATTCCGCCGTCATCGCCTGGGTCAGCGATTTGATGCCGCCTTTTGCTGCCGTGTAGGGCGCGACAGTGGCGCGGCCCAATCCGCTCATCAGCGAGCCGATGTTGATGATCTTGCCGTGGCCACGCGCGATCATCCGCTTTGCCGCCTCGCGTCCAATCACGAAGGCGCTGGTGAGGTTGGTATCGATAACGCGCTGCCAGTCGGCGGTCTCCAGTTCCACCATCGGCTTGCGGAACTGGATGCCCGCGTTGTTCACCAGGATGTCGATGGCGGTTCCTTCCGCATCGAAACGCTCGAACGTCGTCTTGATTGTCGTTTCGTCCGTAACATTGAAGACGCAGCCAGTCGCCTGCATCCCGTCGGCGTTCATGGCGTCCACGGCTTCGCGCACGCGACCTGCATCGGTGCCGTTGATGACCACGCGGGCACCTGCCCTGGCCATGCCCTCCGCCATGGCGCGGCCAAGACCACGGGATGACCCCGTGATCAGGGCGGTTTTTCCGGCGAGGGTGAAGAGGCTCGTGCTCATGCTGCTGCTTTCGAATGGGATGGATGGACGGAATGGAGCGGGTTCGTCACAGGTCACGCTCCACGTCCGTCAACCGGATACGGGCCTGGTCGATATGATAGCGCATGGCGAGGCTCGCGCTTTCGGCCTGTCCGGCGACAATGGCTTCCGCAATGCGGTTGTGCTCATCGAGCACGCGATCACCGCGGATGTATCCGGGCGTCGGCTGGCTGCCTTCGGCAGTGCGGGGCGGCAGAATCGCAGTGAGGACTTCCAGCAGCAGCGGATTGCCGCTGGCGCGTGCGATAGCGCGGTGAAAATCGAAATCGGCATCGGTGTTGGCGGTACCGGCAGCGATGTCTGCCCGCAATGCCTGGATCGTTGCGGTGATGCGGACAATGTCGTCGCTGGTACGGCGCAGAGCGGCAAGGCGAGCAGCCTCGCCCTCCAGGGCAATGCGCACCTCGAAGGAGGACAGGAAGTTCGAGAGCCCTGCGGCGCTGGCGAATTTCAGCAGACGGCTTGGTGGTCGGTTGCGCACGAAGGTTCCCGCACCCTGGCGCGAGGCAATGAAGCCATCGCTTTGCAGCCGGGTCAGCGCCTCCCGCACCACAGGGCGCGACACGCCGAAACTGAGGGCCAACTGGTTCTCGGTCGGCAGCCGGTCGCCAACCGATTTGCTCTGCGAGGCAATGTCTTCGAGCAACTTGCCATAGATCTGGTCGGCAAGGCGCTCACGGGGGCGGGGGTCCAAGGGCATCGGGTCACTTATGTCGGTTGTCAGACAACCTAACCACTGTCACCGGGCGGAAACAACCCGGCTTGCAATGATCTGGCGTGCCGCTTACCACTTTTTCAGCCGCAGCCGTCTCGTCAGAAGACGCGCGGGGAGGGACAATGACCGTTGCTGCCGTCAATCTTGACAATGTCGCCATCAGCTTCGTGCTGAAGGAAGGTGCGCGGTATGATGCGGTGTCGCCTTGCAGCCTTTCCGTCGCGGAAGGGGAGTTCGTGGCCATCGTTGGCCCTACGGGATGCGGGAAGTCGACGCTGCTGAATGCCGCCGCCGGCTTGCTGTTACCGTCGGGCGGGATCGTCAGTATTTTCGGGCAACCCCTTGTGGGTCTCAATGCTCAGGCCGGCTATCTCTTCCAGCAAGATGCATTGATGCCGTGGAAGACCGCGCGGGACAATGTTGCGATCGGGCTGGAAGTCGCGGGCGTCGGCCGTGCAGAGGCGCTGGTGCGCGCGGACGTGATACTGGCGCGGGTCGGCCTCAGGACATTCACGCAGCGCTATCCACATCAACTCTCGGGTGGACAGCGCAAGCGGGTTGCGCTCGCGCAGGTGCTGGTACGTGAGCCGCGCATCCTGCTGATGGATGAGCCTTTCGGACCGCTCGATGCGCAGACCCGGCTGATCATGGGCGAATTGCTGCTGGGTCTGTGGCAGGCCGACCGCAAGGCCGTCCTGTTCGTGACGCATGATCTGGATGAGGCGATCTCGTTGGCGGACCGCGTCGTGATCATGTCGGCTGGCCCTGCCGCGCGGATTATCGGAGACTTCGCCATAGACATCGAACGGCCAAGAGACATCGCGGAGGTGAAGGCCGATCCGCGCTTTCATCGGCTGCACGCCCTGATCTGGGCCGCGCTGCGGGACGAGGTGCGCAAGACCTATGCCTTCGAGGAGTTCGCATGATCTCGGTTTCCCGCCCCACCCTCCTGGCATTGCAACTCCTGGTCGCGGCGGCGTTCATTGCGCTCTGGCACGTGGCGACGGCCTATCCTGTGTTCGGTGACGTCAAGACGGCAAAGTTCTTCTTCTCGACCCCGTGGGATGTGGGCGCAAGGGTCTGGAAAATGGTTGCGGGTGGCGAGGTCTGGTATCATCTCGGCATCACGCTGACTGAAACCATCCTGGCCTTTGTCATCGGCGCAGTGGGAGGCATCGTCATCGGCTTCTGGTTTGCCCGCAAGCCACTGGTCGCTGCCGTGTTCGACCCTTACGTCAAGGCGATCAATGCCCTGCCGCGCGTGGTCCTGGCACCGATCTTCGCCCTGTGGTTTGGGCTGGGTATCGCGTCCAAGGTGGCCTTGGGCGTGACGCTGGTGTTCTTCATCGTGTTCTTCAACGTCTATCAGGGCGTGCGTGACGTGAACCAGAACGTGCTTTCCAACGCGCGGATGCTGGGGATGAACGAGCGGCAGTTGCTCCGCCATGTCTATTGGCCGTCCGCGTTGGGCTGGGTGTTCTCGTCGCTCCACACGTCCGTGGGGTTTGCGCTGGTGGGAGCGGTTGTGGGAGAGTATCTGGGATCAGCAGCGGGCCTGGGCTATCTCATCCATCAGGCGGAAGGCGTGTTCGATGTCACCGGCGTGTTTGCAGGTATGGCGATCCTAATGGTGTTCGTGATCATCATCGACAGCATCGTGACGTTGGTGGAAAACCGGCTTCTGGTCTGGAAGCCAGGCGAGACAAGGACGTGAGCGAGATTTCCTTCTCCCTTGGGGGAAGGAAGGAACAACATGGAGGAACTAACTATGACCATCACCCGCCGCACATTCACTGCCAGCGCCGCTGCGATTGCCTTCGCTCCTCGTGCAATGGCGCAGGCTCCGGAAAAGGCCAAGATCACCCTGGGCGTGGGCGGCAAGAACCTGCTCTATTATCTCCCCCTCACGATTGCCGAGCGGCAGGGATATTTCAAGGAATTCGGCCTTGAGGTCGCTATCAATGATTTCGCAGGTGGGGCACGCTCGCTTCAGGCACTGGTCGGCGGTTCGGTTGACGTCGTCACGGGCGCTTACGAGCACACGTTGCGGATGCAGGCCAAGGGGCAGGATATCCGCGCCGTGATCGAGTTGCTGCGCTTTCCGTCGATCATCATCGGCGTGCGCAAGGATCTCGCTGGAAAGATCAAATCAGCCGCCGATTTCAAGGGCTTGAAGATCGGTGTCACCGCGCCGGGATCCTCCACTTTCATCACGGCGCAGCACGCCATGCTGAAGGCCGGACTCAAGCCGACGGATGCAGCCTTCATCGGCATCGGCGGTGGTGCTTCGGGTGTGGCCGCCATGAAGAAGGGCGAGATCGACGTGATCAGCCATCTTGATCCGGTGATTTCCAAGCTGGAGGCCGATGGCGACATCGTCACGCTGATCGATACGCGGACCGAGGCTGGTACGCGGGCCCTCTTCGGTGGGTCGAATCCGGCAGCTTGCGTCTATCTCAAGAACGATTTCATCAACGCCAACCCCAACACAGTGCAGGCCATCGTCAACGCCCATTACAAGGCGCTGTTGTGGATCGCGGCGGCGACACCCGCACAGGTCGCGGATGCCGTGCCGCCCGAGTTCCATCTGGGGGACCGTCCGCTTTACGAGGCGGCTTTCGGCAAGACGCGCGAGGCGTATTCCCGCACCGGCATCTCGTCACCGGATGGCATGAAGAGCGTGATGGACATGCTGAAGGCGCTGGACAGCGAAATGGCCAGCGCCAGCGTGAAGATCGAGGACACGTTTGTCGGGCGTTTCGCGGAGAAGGCGGCGGGCGCTGTGAAGCTGGGGTAGATTGCGGATGCACAACGCCCATGCAGCGCCTACTGCGCCATGACCATCTTCATCTGCTTGGGCAGCTTTTCCGCGATGCCATAGAGCTGTTCGCGTCGGTCCATCTCGGCGCGGATGTCATCAGGCGCGATGCCGCATTCCGCCCACAGCACGCAGAGCTGGTACATCACGTCGGCGGATTCCTCGATGACTTCACGCTTCTTGCCCTGCAACGCGCCGATGCCAACCTCTATGGCTTCTTCGCCAAGTTTTTTCGCCATTTTCTCGATGCCGCCCTTGAATAGCTTCGCCGTGCGCGAAAAGGCAGGGTCATGGGCGCGCGCCAGCAGCACGGCCTCATAAAGGCGATCAATCGAATCGGTCATGACCCCAGATACCTTCTTGGATTCGATGACGAATCTATGACGGATATGATGAGGCGGCAAATCTTTATGAAGTGTGAATGGCTGCGTATGCTTCCTTATCCCATGGGAGAAGGCAAGAATTCACGCGCCGAAGAAACCCTTGATCTTCTTGAAGAACCCGTCGCTTTCGGGCTGGGTGCTCGCCGAGCTTTCCTTGTCGAACTCCGCGAGTAACTCGCGCTGTCGCCGCGTGAGGTTCTGCGGCGTCTCGACTTGGGCCTGGATGTAGAGATCGCCCATGTCGCGGGAGCGCAGCACCGGCATACCCTTGCCACGCAGCCGGAATTGCTTGCCACTTTGCGTGCCCTCGGGGATTTTCACCAACGCCTCGCCGCCGTCCAGCGTCGGCACCTTGAATTCGCCGCCGATGGCCGCCTGCACCATGGAGATCGGCACGCGGCAGAACAGATCCGCGCCGTCGCGCTGGTAGAAGCCGTGGGGCTTGAGGCTGATGAAGATGTAGAGATCACCCGGTGGGCCGCCCCGTGCGCCCGCTTCGCCTTCGTTGGAAAGGCGGATGCGGGTGCCATCTTCCACACCGGCAGGAATATTGACGGAGAGTTGGCGCTCCTTCGTTGTGCGTCCCGCGCCGCCGCATTTGGGGCAGCCCTCCTCGATGATTTCGCCGCGCCCCTGACACGTGGGACAGGTCCGCTCGATGGCGAAAAAGCCCTGGCTAGCCCGGACACGCCCCTGGCCCTTGCAGGTCGGGCAGGTCTTGGGCTTGGTGCCGGGCTTGGCGCCTGAACCCGAGCAGGTTTCGCAGGTGATGGCGGTGGGCACCTTGATCGTCGCGGCTTTGCCCTTGTAGGCTTCGTCCAGTCCGATTTCCATGTTGTAGCGCAGATCAGCGCCGCGGTTCTGTCCACCGCCGCGTCGCCCGCCGAAGACATCGCCGAACAGATCCTCGAAGATATCCGACATCGAGCCGAAGCCCTGTCCGCCGCCGCCAAAGCCGCCACCGCCTTGCTCGAAGGCGGCATGGCCCATGCGGTCATAGGCCGGGCGCTTCTGCGCGTCGGAAAGCACCTGGTAGGCTTCGTTCAATTCCTTGAACCGTGCCTCCGCTGCCGCATCGCCGGGGTGGCGGTCGGGATGGCATTCCATCGCCTTCTTGCGGAAGGCGGATTTCAGCTCTGCGTCCGTGGCGGTCCGGGCCACGCCCAGAACCTCGTAATAGTCACGTTTGGACATTGCCGTGTGTTGCCTGTCGCTGTCGCTGAAACGGGTATTCCTGCCAGATGGTTGTTCCATGCAGAAAATGCCAGATTTTGCGCCCTAGAAATCCGTTCTTGCGGCCCTATCGCGGAAGCCTGCGGCGGGCAATGGGGTGATTGGCTGAATCGGGAGCTGTGTGTGGCTGCTGCTGGCCTCTTTCCAAGCCGTGTGTCCCTGCTTTAGGTTGTCTGACAACATGACAAAAAGCCGTTCCATTTCCTCGGCAACGGCGCATCGGGACATGACGCATGATGACTGACACGCCGGGCAGCGCCGTTCCCCACTTGCCCAACCGCACACTTGCCGACCGCGCCTATCACATCCGCCGTCACGCGCTGCGCATGGGCGAGGTGCAGGGGCAGGGCTACATCGCGCAGGCGCTGGGTGCTGCTGATTTGCTGGCGGTGAGCTATTTCCACGCATTGACCTACAAACCGCATGATCCGGAATGGGAGGGCCGGGACCGGTTCTGCCTGTCCATCGGGCATTACGCCATCGCGCTCTATGCCGCGCTGATCGAGGCGGGAATCCTGCCGGAGAACGAGATCGAGACCTATGGCGGCGATGACAGCCGTATGCCGATGTCCGGCATGGCGGCCTACACGCCGGGCATGGAGATCACGGGTGGATCGCTGGGGCAGGGGCTGACGGTGGCGATGGGCATGGCGATGGGCCTGAGACAGAAGCGCTCCAAGGCCTGGGTCTACAACCTGATGTCGGACGGGGAGCTGGACGAGGGTTCGACCTGGGAGGCGGCCATGGCGGCGTCCTCCCACAAGCTTTGCAACCTGATCTGCATTGTCGATGTCAACAACATGCAGGCGGATGGACCGTCCACGCACATCTCGAATTTCGAACCTCTCGGACCGAAATGGGAAGCGTTCGGCTGGCACACCCAGCGGGTGAACGGCAACGATATCGAGGCGCTGGTGGCGGCCTTCGATGCGGCAAAGGCGCTGGAGGAACCTCGCCCGCGCGTCATCATCTGCGATACCGCCATGGGCAAGGGCGTGGATTTCCTGGAGGCGCGGGAGCGCAACCACTTCATGCGCGTGGAAGCCGATGAATGGGCCAAGGCCATTGCGGTTCTCGATGCGGGCGGAATGCTTGACGCAAGGAGGGCGTGATGCCGCTCGACAAGTACACACCCCGCCAGGTCAAGCTCGGCCCCAACGGCGAGCGGCTGATGACCTCGGCCATGATCGCCTCCATCGCCGGGCCGGACCAGCGCACGGCACCCGCGCCCTTCGGCCATGCGCTGACGAAGCTGGCCGCCAGCAACCCGAAAATCGTGGGCATGACGGCCGACCTGTCGAAATACACCGACCTGCATGTCTTTGCGAAAGCGTATCCCGAGCGCTTCTTCCAGATGGGCATGGCGGAGCAGGTGCTGATGGGGTCTGCGGCCGGCATGGCGCGCGAAGGCTTCACGGTGTTCGCCACGACCTATGCCGTCTTCGCCTCACGCCGCGCCTATGATTTCATCTGCATGTGCATTGCAGAGGAAAAGCTCGACGTGAAGATCGTCTGCGCTCTTCCCGGCCTCACCACGGGATATGGCCCCAGCCATCAGGCGACGGAGGATCTGGCGATCTTTCGCGGCCTGCCGAACATGACGATCATCGACCCTTGCGACGCGCTGGAGATCGAGCAGGCGACGGCGGCCATCGCGGCGCATCAAGGCCCGGTCTATATGCGGCTGCTGCGGGGCAACGTGCCCCTCGTGCTCGATGAATATGGCTACACTTTCGAGCTGGGCAAGGCGAAAATGCTGCGCGACGGGCCGGATGCGCTGCTGATCTCCACCGGCCTGATGACCATGCGGGCGCTGGAGGCGGCCAAGGCGTTGGAGAAGGATCGCGTGAAAGTGGGCGTGTTGCATGTGCCGACGATCAAGCCCTTCGACGAGGCGACCATCCTGCGCGAGGCCAACCGCCTGGGCCGCCCGGTGATCACGCTGGAAAACCACAGCATCGTGGGTGGTCTGGGCGAGGCCGTGGCGGGCGTGCTCATGCGCTCGGATACCAGGCCCGCCCGTTTCCGCCAGATCGCGCTGCCCGACCAGTTCCTCGACGCGGGCGCCTTGCCAACGCTGCACGACCGCTACGGGATTTCGACGAGCGAAGTGGTGCGCAGGGTGAAGGCGTGGGTGGGGTAGGGTAGGGCGCCCCATCGGCTTGTAAGCCATCGCCCGGTCTGACAATCATGCGGCATGAGCCAATTGCTGATTCAGACCTATCTCAATGATCTCGACCGCGCCCGCAAGATCAGCGGAACGTCTACCGAGAATGTCACCAGTGAAGCCTTCAAGGATTTGCTGAAGGGATGGGCGCGGCAGAACAATCTCATCTTCATCAACCAGTATGAATTCGAATCGCCGCAGAAGACCCGCATCCGTCCGGACGGCG
>JANNEO010000008.1:0-5834 GCA_031378805.1 Hyphomicrobiales bacterium | reverse complement strand
TCCAGTTTGCCATCAGTTCATCACGATGCAAAGCCGCCCATTCCTTGACGAGACGCCGTGCAGTCCCCGGCAGGCGCCCGGCGATGACGTCTCCTGTCTCGATGGAAACATTCGCCCTGTGTTCGCCATAGACCGCCAGGAAATGCGGAGGCGGATGGTCCTTGATGTACATCCGGATTGCGATGCCGAAAAACCATGAAATCGTCGGCATGGCTACGTCCTCAGCTATCCAGAAAGCTCCGCAGCTTCCGCGATCTTGACGGATGCTTCAGCTTCCTGAGCGCCTTCGCCTCGATCTGCCGGATGCGCTCGCGGGTCACCGAGAACTGCTGGCCCACCTCTTCAAGCGTGTGATCCGTGTTCATGCCGATGCCGAAGCGCATCCGCAGCACGCGCTCTTCGCGCGGCGTCAACGACGCGAGCACGCGGGTGGTGGTTTCCCGCAGGTTGCTCTGGATCGCGGCGTCGATGGGCAGGATCGCGTTCTTGTCCTCGATGAAATCGCCCAGATGGCTGTCTTCCTCGTCGCCAATCGGCGTTTCAAGGCTGATGGGCTCCTTGGCGATCTTCAGCACCTTGCGCACTTTTTCGAGCGGCATGGAGAGCTTCTCGGCGAGTTCCTCGGGCGTCGGCTCGCGTCCGATCTCGTGGAGCATCTGGCGGGAGGTGCGCACGATCTTGTTGATCGTCTCGATCATATGGACCGGGATGCGGATGGTGCGGGCCTGATCCGCGATGGAGCGCGTGATGGCCTGGCGGATCCACCAGGTCGCATAGGTCGAGAACTTGTAGCCCCGGCGGTACTCGAACTTGTCCACCGCCTTCATCAAACCGATGTTGCCCTCCTGGATGAGATCGAGGAATTGCAGGCCGCGGTTGGTGTATTTCTTGGCGATGGAGATGACGAGGCGCAGGTTGGCGCGGGTCATCTCGTCCTTGGCGATTCGCGCCTCGCGCTCACCCTTCTGCACCTGGCTGACAATCTTGCGGAACTCGCTGATCTCGAGGCCGGTTTCAGACGCCAGCGCATGGATCTGCGTGCGCAGTTCCTTGATGGTGTTGAGTTCGTGGGCCACGAATTCCTTCCAGCCCTTGGCGCCGAACTTGGAGACGCGCAGGATCCACTTGGGGTCCAGTTCCTCGCCCTGGTAGTGCTTGAGGAATTCGCTGCGGTCCACGCCATGGCTTTCAGCCAGGCGCATCAGGCGGCCTTCGAGACTGATCAGCTTCTTGTTGATGTCATAGAGCTGCTCGACCAGCGCTTCGATGCGGTTGTTGTTGAGCGACAGGCTCTTCACATCGAAGACGATGTCTTCCTTCAGCTTCTTCGCCTTGCGCTCCTGCGCGGGCGAAAGCGTCTTGTTCTGCATCCGCTGCTCGACATTCTCGACCTGCAGGCGCCGCAGCTTCTTGTAGTTGTCCGCGATGCGATCAAAGGTCTCCAGCACCTTGGGCTTGAGCTCGGCTTCCATGGCGGAAAGCGACAGGCCGCCCTCGAACTCGTCGTCCATGTCGTCAGCGACAGGCTCGCGCATCACCGTCTCGCCGTCCTCGTTGAGGACAGGCTTGAGTTCCGGCTCCGCCAGCGGATCGGGGCCATCCTCGACCTTTGGCACCTGCTTGCCATCGGGACCGGCATAGGTCGCTTCGAGGTCGATGACCTCGCGCAGCAAAACCTTGCCCTCGTTCAGTTGGTCGCGCCAGATGATGATGGCCTGGAATGTCAGCGGGTTCTCGCACAGCCCTGCGATCATCGCCTCGCGGCCAGCCTCGATGCGCTTGGCGATGGCGATTTCGCCCTCGCGGGACAGCAGCTCCACCGCGCCCATCTCGCGCAGATACATGCGCACGGGATCATCCGTGCGATCCACCGGCTCGCGGGCCTTGGTGGCGGTGACGACTTCCTGGCGGGCTGGCGCGACAAGCTCGTTGCCTTCCGCCTCGTCGTCGTCTTCCTCGGCGGCGGGTTTCTTCTCGCCTTCCTCGGTTTCCTCGGTTTCGACGACATTGATGCCCATGTCGGAGAGCATCGCCATGATGTCTTCGATCTGGTCGCCAGAAACCTCCTGACTGGGCATCACCTCGTTCAGCTCGTCCATGGTGACATAGCCGCGCTTCTTGGCGGCCTTGATCATCCGCTTGACGGCGGCATCCGAGAGGTCGAGCGGTGAGCCGTCGGGGCCCGCGCCCTCTTCCTTCTCCGGCTCGTCCTTGCCCGTGGTGTCCTTGGCCATGCGTATCATCTCCAGCGAGGGTGCGGGACCATCGCCCCCACCCGGCTCCGGAAGCGACCGCAGGGTCGTTTCCAGACGCAACAGGGACGCCCAAGCCAAAGCCTGACGTCCCGCAAAACAGTTATCTAGAAGCGTTAACGCGAGAGGCGTTAAGCCTTCCCTAACCTTGTCATCCGGAAACCGCACGCGCCGGAAACGCTGTCAATCCACGCGACATGCTGCGGAGTCAACACCGATATGGGTCAAGGCTGCCATGCCCGCAAGGGGAACCAAGCGCTATAAACCGCTGAATTTGAATCTCAATCCCGGATTTCGGGTCAGCGCCAATCGCCAATGGCCATCTGAACTGCGGCAAGGGCCGCCACCGCTGCTGTATCCGCCCGCAGTATCCTGGGGCCAAGCGCAATCGGAATGGTTCCAGTCCATCCCATGATCATGGCGCGCTCGGCAGCATCGAAGCCGCCTTCTGGGCCGATCAGCACGGCAACGGGTGCCGCCAAGGCCAGCGCATTCAGCGCCGCGACGGGATCGGCAACCGCCGCCATCTCGTCGCAAAACACGACGCTGCGTCCGCCAGTCATGAAAAGGCTTTGCAGATTTGGCAACCGGATGGCCTCGGCAAGCTCCGGCAATTCCAGGACACCGCATTGCTCCGCTGCTTCGATGATGTTGGCCCGAAGGCGCACGGGATTCTTCACCGCAAGTTGGGTGCGGCTGGTCATGACCGGAACGAGGCGGGAAGCCCCCATCTCCACCGCCTTCTGCACCATGTAGTCCAGACGGGCGCTCTTGATCGGGGCGAAGCAGAGCCAGATGTCGGTGCCTTGCGGCTGCTCCCGGACCTGTTCGACCACCGCGAGGCTTGCGGCCTTCCTGTCGCTGGAGACGAGCGTTGCACGCCATTCTCCCTCACGCCCGTTGAAGACCAGCAGGCCCTGCCCTGCCCGCATACGCAGGACATTGACCAGATAATTCGCCTGGTCGCGGTTCAGCATCAATTGAGCTCCGGCGACCATGGGCTGGTCGATAAAGAGCCGCTGGGCCGCAAAATCGATGCGCGCCGGCATTCAGTTGCCAGAGCGCGGATCGATGGGGACGCTGTCACGCAGCCCGAGAATGTCCTCCAGCAGCTTGGCACCCGCGAACATCTGCGCCTCCGCCCGTGGTTTGGCCACAACCTGCAGGCCGACAGGCAGGCCCGCCCGCGTGAAACCTGCCGGAATCGAAATCGCCGGAGCGCCAAGCAGCGTGATGGCATAGACGATGGCGAGCCAGCCCACGTAATTGTCGAAAACTACGCCGTTGCAGCTCTCCAGATAGCGTTGCTCCACCGGGAAAGCCGGCACGATGGTCGCGGGGCACAGCAGCAGATCGTAGGTTTCAAAGAAGGCAAAGGCGCGCTTGATCATGGTGGCACGCTGGATCTCCGCGCGGATGATATCCTCAGCCTTCAGGTTGAGACCCTTCTCGATGTTCCAGATAACCTCCGGCTTCAGCTTGTCGCGGTGGGTTTCGAGCAGGTTCTTGCGAGCGACGGCAAAGCCCAGGGCACGCAGGGTCTGGAAGCTGTCATGGCTTTCCGAGAGATCGGGGTGGGCTTCCTCGACGATCACGCCTGCTTCCGTCAGCCGATTGGCGGCCTTGCGGGTAATGTCAGCGACCTCGGGGTCCACCGGCGTGATGCCAAGATCGGCAGAATACGCCACTCTCAACGGTTTCCAGCCCGAGCGGGCGGCGGAAAGGAAGCTCGCCTTCGGGGCAGGCAGGGAAACCGCGTCGCGTGCGTCCTCGCCGACCATGGCGTCGAGCATCAGGGCACAATCCTCGACATTGCGGGCCATCGGTCCTTCGACCGACAGGCGGTTGTCGATCTTGAGGCCGGGCGTATGCGCCACGCGGCCCGGCGTGGGCCTGAGTCCGACAATGCCACAGAAGCTTGCGGGATTGCGCAAGCTGCCGCCAAGATCAGACCCATGCGCCAGCCAGGCCATGCCGGTGGCCAGTGCCACGGCGGCACCGCCAGAGGAACCTGCAGCGGAGCGGCTGGTATTCCAGGGATTGCGGGTGGCTCCGAACACTTCGTTGAAGGTGTTGGCACCTGCCCCGAACTCCGGCGTGTTGGACTTGGCGTAGATCACACCGCCATTTTCCTCCAGACGCTCCACCAGGATGTCGGAGAAGGAAGAAATATTGTCCGCGAAAATCGGCGAGCCATGCGTGGTGCGCACGCCCTCGACCTCGGTCAGATCCTTGATTGCCACGGGCAATCCAGCCAGCACGCCGCGCTCCGCCACCGGCTTGGCGACAATTGCGTCCGCTGCCTTGCGGGCCCGCTCGAAACAGCGCGTCGGCAGGGCATTGACTGCGGAATCGACTGCAGCAATGCGGGCTTCCAACGCATCAAGACAATCATGAGGGGTGATTGCCCCCAGCTTGAGAAGCTCGACGGTCTCGACCGCGGTCTGGCGGATAAGCGGATTGCTGGAGGGCATCAGTTCACCGGAACCTTGTTGCGAGTGATGTCATAGACAGGGCCATTGGGCGTCACGCGCAGCTTGAGCTGGATGCGATCTTCCGTACCCATCACGCCCAGTTCCAGCTCCCCTTCCGCCGTGACCACGGTGCCGGTTTTGCCATTGAAGATGATGACCAGCCGTTCCTCCGGCAGCATCGCCTTCGCCCAGGCTCTAAACTGGCTGAAATAGGGTTCCTGCCGCCAGGACTTGGGCTGGCCGGGATCGACCTGCACCAGCATGTAGCGGCTGATCGGGTCCAGCGTGATCACGAACTTCGAGACTTCCGGCTTCCATTCCGGCCCGATCCAACCTTCTGTCATCCACATGCAGAAGAACGAGCGGCAATGGCCGGGGCGCGTCTCGTGGATGCCGCAGCCACGGCCCGGTGTGCAATGGTTGCACCACTTGTTGGCAGGCTTGTTGAGGGACGGCACATCATAGACCTTGCAGCACAATGTACATGTACCGCAATCGCGGCCGGGCGCTGCTGTGTTGGCAAACTGGGTGGGATCGAGCTGATCGGGCGCAAGCGTTTCCATCGACGCTATTTCCGGCGAAGGCGCGAGGAAATCAAGCGGGATATTGCCACGGATTGACGCGTTTCAGCGCAAGGATACCGAAATGCGACGTGTTGCGCGTGGCAAGCGCTGCATCGTGGCGCAAGGCGATGGCGGCGATCATGCCGTCGACCACATCGATTGGAGCGCCCCGTAGGCTGGCTGCACCCATGCGCTTGCCATAGATTTCAGCGGACGCTTCATCAAAGGAGAAGATCCGATCTGACAGACGGCCTCTCCATTCCCCCAGTCGCCTGATCCAGCGAGGCGAGCGTTGATCTGGTTTGAGTTTGAATATGCCAAAAGCCTTTTCGGCAATCACGATTGGCGACAGACAGAGCATTGGATCATGATTCTCGATCCACCTGAGGACGTCTGCGTCGGGTTTCAGCCGCATTGTTTCCGACAGAACATTCGTATCAAGAAAGATCATTCGAGATCGATGCCGGAATGGGGTTTTCGCCCTTCGCGTATGACCTCTTCCAGATCGATATCAACCGTATCACGCGGATCAAGCTTGAGCAGCC
>JANNEO010000153.1:0-9545 GCA_031378805.1 Hyphomicrobiales bacterium | reverse complement strand
TTCCATCGATGGCGATAAGGGTATCGGCATCAAGGATCGGCCTCGCCAGATCACCCGAGAGCATGAGGCCGATATTGGTGATGACGAGCTTGCCCTTCAGCGGGGCATTCGAGACTTCAATGGCCATAAAGCCTCCCAGGGGCGGCAGATGTGCAACGATCTTTACACCCCGACACTGTTCACGATCGCGCAGCGATGGCAACCGCGGCTCCCGCCATGATGCCTGCCGTGCCGCGATTGATCCGCCGCAACGCCGATTCTGATGTGAAAACGCGACGCGCCCTGTCCGCGAGAATGAGCGTGGTGGTCAGGATAGGTGCCTGGACCAAGACAACCGCAACCGCCATTTCTATGAAGACCAGCGGCGTGATGGACTGAAGATCCACGACAAGCGGCATCAGTGACAGGAAGAACACGATCACCTTGGGATTGCCCAGCGTCAGTGAAAGGGAGCCAAGGAAGCTGGGCCAGGAGCGCACCTTCTCCTGTGCGGCTTGGACATCGGAGGCGGCGACGGGGGCCGTCCAGATACTCCAGGCGATAAACAGCAGATAGGCGCAGCCCGCGTATTTGATGGCGAGAAACAGCGTTTCGAAGGTTTTCGCAATGACGGCAAGCCCAGTCGCAGCGATCGTGAACCAGATCAGGTCGCCCAGCACGAACCCGGCGATGAAAGCTGGAGCAGCCTTCATGCCTTGGCCGAGACCGCGGGCGATAACAGCCGCCATGCCTGGCCCCGGCGAGGCGACAGCCACGAAATAGACCGATGCGAACAACAGAAGGGACGCCAGTGTCATGACAGGAACAATGAAGCGGAGACACAGCATTTGCAATCGCAGCTGTCGTGATCGTGTCATCACACAGATTGATGGGCCACGACCGCTTGACCGTCTTGCGCTGGAGTATTCCCTGCTTATGTTAGAGGGAAATCAGATTTAACATTTTTAATCCGGAAATATACATGGCGCGGGATACGGTTGACGAGCAGCCAATCGAAGGCAAGGCAGGCCTGATCGCGTGGATCGCCAAGGGAAGCAAACCCGAGGCCGCCTTCCGAATCGGCACCGAGCACGAGAAGGTGCCGTTCTATCCGCTGGGCCTGAAGCCCGTGCCCTACGAGGGAGAGCGTGGCATCCGCCGGTTGCTCGAGGGCATGGAGGGGTTGCTCGGCTGGGAGGCGATCATGGAGGGCAATCACCCGATCGGCCTTGCCGATGTGACGGGTGGCGGCGCGATATCGCTGGAACCAGGCGGGCAGTTCGAGTTGTCCGGCGCACCGGTCGCCACATTGCACGACACCCACCGTGAGACGATCTGCCATCTCATGCAGGTCAACCAGGTGGCGCAGCCGCTCGGGATGCGCTTCCTGACTCTTGGCATGTCGCCCCTTTGGACCCACGGGCAAACGCCTGTGATGCCGAAGACACGCTACGGAATCATGGCGAACTACATGCCGAAGGTTGGTTCAAGGGGCCTTGACATGATGTTCCGCACCACGACGGTGCAGGTGAATCTCGATTTTTCATCGGAAGCCGACATGGTGAAGAAATTGCGGGTGAGCGTGGCTTTGCAGCCCCTGGCGTCGGCACTGTTCGCCAATTCGCCCTTTACGGATGGCAAGCCCAACGGAGCGCTTAGCTACCGCTCCGAGATCTGGCGCGATACGGACAACAACCGTGCTGGCATGATCCCCTTTGCCTTCGAAAAGGGCATGGGTTTCGAGCGCTATGTCGATTATGCGCTCGATGTGCCGATGTATTTCATCAAGCGGGGCGACCATTATCACGATGTCACGGGGTCATCCTTCCGCGATCTTCTGGCCGGAAAACACCCCGCTCTGCCCGGCCAAAAGGCGATCATTTCGGATTGGGCCAACCATCTCTCGACGATCTTCCCCGAGGTCCGTCTCAAGCGCTATCTCGAAATGCGTGGTGCGGATGCCGGGCCTCTGCCCTACCTGACGGCGCTTTCCGCCTTCTGGGTCGGGCTTCTCTACCACGGGCCAGCGCTCGATGCGGCCTGGGACATCGTCAAGGACTGGACCGCAGCCGAGCGCCAGCAATTGCGGGATGATGTGCCCGCCAAGGCCCTGAAGGCACACATCCGCAACCGTCCGCTCCAGGATATCGCGCGGGAGGTACTGGCGATAGCACGTTCAGGGCTGACTGCGCGCCATCGTCTGGATGTGGATGGGCGGGATGAATCACGCTATCTCGATGTGCTCGACGTGATTGCCCTCACGGGGCGGACGCAGGCGGAAAACCTGCTCGACCGCTACAATGGGGCGTGGGGCGGATCAGTCCTGCCTGCCTTCGAGGAATGCGTATTCTAGGCGGAGGATTCAGCTCGTTCTGCCGCATTGCATCGCAAAACGCCTTCCGCTACGAAGCATCGATAGTGATGACAGGGGCAAGCAACCATGGCGCATGGTCAGAATTCCGACGGCGGACATCCCGCGATGGATTATGCCGAGCACGAGAAGACTTATGACGGCTTCGTCCGCTTCTCGATCATTGGCAGCATCTGGTGCCTGACGATCATCGTTGGCCTCGCCATAGGTGGGCCGGCCAAGAGCTGGGGTATGGGCGGATTCCTGATTTTCCTCTCGACAATCGCCATGGCCCTGGGAATCTTCATCAAGGAGATCAACGCCAAGGCCGTGACAGCGGTGTTCGTGCTGTCACTGCTGATCTGGGCGGTCAAGGCTCTGCACTAGACAAGGCTTTGCACTAGAAACGGCACAATGTTTGCTGCGTGTGCAAAACCGGTCCAGGTTATCCTAGGGCCGGTTTTTGCTGCATAGATTTTGTGCGGAAATTGGTGTTGATTGCGTTTAACAGAGGCAGTCAACTGCGTGACGAAGGGATGGCGGGCGAGCCATGCGGATAGCAATAGTCGATGAAACCGGTCAGGGCGAACCCCGCGTGGCGGCTAGCCCCGAGACGGTGAAGAAGTTTTTGGCGCTTGGCGCAACGCTCTCCGTACAGAAGGGCGCAGGCCTTGCCGCGGGCGTCACCGATGCCGAATATGAGGCAGCTGGGGCCACGATCGCCAAGACCGCGAAGGACGCCATGAAGGATGCCGACATCCTGCTCAAGGTGAAGCGCCCGGTCGAAACCGAGGTCAAGGCCCTGAAGAAGGGTGCGCTGGCGATTTCCACCATGGACCCCTATGGCAACGAAGCTGCCTTGAAGCTCATGGCCGATGCGGGCATCTCCAGCTTCGCCATGGAGTTCATGCCGCGCATCACCCGTGCGCAATCGATGGATGTGCTGTCCTCGCAGGCCAACCTTGCGGGATACCGCGCCGTCATTGATGGCGCGGCGATCTATGGCCGTGCCCTGCCGATGATGATGACCGCGGCTGGCACGGTGCCTGCCGCCAAGATTTTCATCATGGGCGTCGGTGTGGCTGGCCTGCAGGCCATCGCCACGGCGCGTCGCATGGGCGCGGTCGTGACCGCAACCGATGTGCGCCCCGCCACCAAGGAACAGGTCGAATCGCTGGGTGCCAAGTTCCTGGCGGTCGAGGATGACGAGTTCAGGCAGGCCCAGACGGCGGGCGGCTATGCCAAGGAAATGTCCAAGGAATACCAGGCGAAACAGGCGGAACTGACGGCCTCCCACATCGCCAAGCAGGATATCGTGATCACCACGGCGCTGATCCCGGGAAGGCCCGCGCCGAAGCTGGTGTCGAAAGCCATGGTGGCGTCCATGAGGCAGGGTTCCGTGCTGGTCGATCTTGCGGTCGAGCGCGGTGGCAATGTCGAGGGAGCGAAGTTCGGCGAGACCGTCGAGACAGCCAACGGCGTGAAGATCGCGGGTTTCGCCAACATGCCGGGTCGCATGGCGGCAACAGCCTCGGCGCTTTATGCCAAGAACCTTTTTGCCTTCGTCGAAACGATGATCGACAAGGTGGAAAAGACACTGGCCGTGAACTGGGACGACGAACTGGTCAAAGCCACGCTTCTCACCCGGGACGGCGCGATCGTCCATCCGAATTTCCAGAAGAAGAGCTGACCCAGGAACACCCATCATGTCCACACCAGCTGAACTCCTGAAGCAGGCCGAGGAGGCCCGCGCCGCCGCCACCGCCGCGCTGTCCAAGGCCGATGCGGCCATTGCCGCCATCCAGAAGGGGGCCACCGCAGGAGGCGGCGCAATTGCGGCGGCTGCAGGTGCGGTCGATCCCATCGTCTATCAGCTCGCCATTTTCGTCATGGCGATCTTTGTGGGCTATTACGTGGTCTGGTCCGTGACGCCTGCACTGCATACCCCGCTGATGTCTGTCACCAACGCCATCTCTTCGGTGATCGTGGTCGGTGCCGTGCTTGCCGTTGGCGTCAATCTTGCCAGCGAAGGCTCGGGCATGGCTCGGGGCTTCGGCTTCGTTAGCCTGATCCTCGCCAGCGTGAACATCTTCGGCGGGTTCCTCGTCACCCAGCGTATGCTGGCGATGTACAAGAAGAAGGGCTGAGTTCAAGCCATGCAAAACTTCGCCAACCTTCTCTATCTCGTCTCCGGTGTCCTGTTCATTCTGGCGCTGCGCGGACTGTCGCATCCCACCACATCGCGCCAGGGCAATACCTTCGGCATGGTTGGCATGGGCATCGCCATCGTCACCACAATTCTGATCGGGACGCCTTCGGGCCTTTCCGGCTGGGCCTTGCTCATCTTCGGCCTCGCCATCGGTGGCGGCATCGGGGCCTACATGGCCAACAAGGTGCAGATGACGCAGATGCCGGAACTTGTGGCGTTCTTCCACGCGCTGGTGGGCCTTTCAGCAGTCTTCGTGGCGGCGGCGGCGCTCTATGCGCCGCAAGCTTTCGGCATCGGCCAGATCGGCACGATCAAGGCGGCCAGCCTGATTGAAATGGGCCTCGGTGTCGCCATCGGCGCAATCACGTTTACCGGCTCGGTCATCGCCTTCCTGAAGCTGAACGGCAAGATGAGCGGCAAGCCGATCATGCTGCCGCAGCGGCACATGCTCAACATCGCGCTGGGCGTAGCGCTCCTCGTGCTGCTTATCCTGTTCATGACGACGGAAAGCCGCCTGGTATTCTGGCTGATCGTGCTCGTCTCCTTCGTGCTGGGCGTGACGCTCATCATTCCCATCGGCGGTGCGGACATGCCGGTCGTGGTCTCGATGCTCAACAGCTATTCCGGCTGGGCGGCGGCGGGCATCGGCTTCACCCTGGGCAATCTTGCGTTGATCATCACCGGTGCTCTCGTGGGCTCGTCTGGTGCGATTCTCTCCTACATCATGTGCAAAGCCATGAACCGGAGCTTCATCTCCGTCATTCTCGGCGGTTTCGGCGGCGACGATGCCGTGGCCGGTGCCAAGGGAGAAGCCAGGCCCTACAAGGCAGGCTCTGCGGATGACGCGGCCTATATCATGAAGAATGCCCAGAAGGTGATCATCGTGCCGGGCTACGGCATGGCGGTCGCGCAGGCGCAGCACGCGCTGCGCGAGATGGGCGATCTTCTGAAGAAGGAAGGCGTCGAGGTGAAATATGCCATCCACCCCGTGGCGGGCCGGATGCCCGGCCACATGAACGTGCTGCTGGCGGAAGCCAACGTGCCCTATGACGAGGTCTTCGAACTGGAGGACATCAACAGCGAGTTCGGCCAGGCCGACGTCGCCTTCGTCATCGGTGCAAACGACGTGACAAACCCGGCAGCCAAGACCGACAAGACGTCGCCGATCTACGGTATGCCCGTGCTCGATGTCGAGAAAGCCGGAACCGTGCTCTTCGTCAAGCGTGGCATGGGCGGCGTGGGCTATGCCGGCATCGACAACGAGGTGTTCTACCGTCCCAACACCATGATGCTGCTGTCGGACGCCAAGAAGATGGTTGAAGGCATCGTCAAGGCCATGGCGCATTGAGGAATCATTCGGCCTCACCCTAAGCCTGTCGAAGGGTGAGGATTTTGGCGAGGCTCTCAACTACATCCGCTTCAGCTCTGCCAGATCCCAGTACAACCCCGCCATGATCGCCAGTCCTTCCTTCACCACGGACAACGGAACATGCTCGTCGGGTGCGTGCTGCGAGCACGCCGGATACGAATGCGGACACCATATCGTCGGCAGCTCCAGGATATCGGTGAAGATGTCATTGGGCAGCGAACCGCCGAGATTGGGCAGGATGGCGGGCTTCTCGCCGTGGGTGCGTGTGATCGAGTCGACCGCAAAACGCACATAGGGATGTTCCGGGTCCAGCCGCGTCGCCGCGAACATTTCGTCGCGTGACGGGCCAATCTGCACCCGGGAAAACCCCTGGCGATCGAGAAACCGGCGCAGCGTGCCCAGCATGTCGGATGTGTCGACTCCGACAACAAAGCGCAGCTGCATCCGCGCCCACGCGCGTGGCGGAATGGCATTGACTGGCGCGTCGGGGTTGCCTGATGTGAACGCCAGCACCTCCAGGTTGCACCAGCCGAACACCTTTTCCGCCAGGCTCAGACCAGGCTCGCCCCACCACGGCTCCAGCGGCGGGCCGCCCTCGTCGGAGGTCACCGTGACATCGGCCAACACGCACTTGACGCTGTCGGGGATATGCGTCGGCACGAATTCCGGCACGCGGATCTGGCCGGTTGGCCCCACCAGGCTGGCGATGGCGTGGGCGAGTTCAATCGCCGGGTTGGAGATCAGGCCGCCCCAGTTTCCGGAGTGGTGACCACCTGCGCGGGCATCGATCCACAGGTCGAAGTTGAAACCGCCGCGCGCTCCCATGAACAGTGTCGGGCGCCTGGCTGAAAGGCGCGGCCCATCGGAGGCAACCAGCACATCGGCACGCAGCGCTTCGCGGTGCAGCTGGCACAACTCGCGCAGGCCGGGTGAGCCCATCTCCTCACCCATCTCGATCAGGTATTTCGCGTTGAAGCCAAGCTTGCCGCGTGTCTCGAGCACGGCCCGCAGCGCCATCATGTTGATGGCGTGCTGGCCCTTGTTGTCGACCACGCCGCGCCCGTACCAGCGGTTGTCCTTTTCGACGAGGGTCCAGGGCGACAGCCCGTCCGCCCATTCCGCATCCATGCCGCGGATGACATCGCCATGGCCGTAGCCCAGCACGGTCAGCGCCTCGGCGTCCTCGATGCGCTCCGCCAGCAGAAAGGGGCCATGACCGCGCGGATTGGCGATGATCTGCGTTGTGAAACCCATGGACTGGAAGTCCGGGACCATCTCGTCTGTAAGATATCGGGTGAGGTCCGCAGCACGTTCCGGGTTTTGGCTTTCCGTGGGGATGGCGACGCGGCGGGCGAGCGCTGCCTTGAATGCGCCTGAGGTGAAATTCTCGATGGAGCGAGCGATGGCGGCGTCGCGGGTCATGGGTTGCCTGTCGGTTGTGCGTGCTTCGAGAGGCCCATCAATGGGTGTCCCAATCAGGTGCCAGCACGTCACGCAGGCCGTCACCCATGAGGTTGATGGAGAGAACCAGCAGGGCGAGCATCGAGCCGGGAATGGCGATGAGCCAGAACGAAAAGAACATGTAGCTCTTCGCTTCCGAGATCATGAGGCCCCAGGAGGGCAGGGGCGGCTGCACGCCGAGGCCGAGAAACGACAGGGCGGACTCCAGCAGAATGGCGCTGGCCGCTTCCACGGTCGCCACGACGATGAGCTGCGGCATCACGTTGGGCAGCACGTCCTTCAGCAGGATGCGCGGCGTGGTGGACCCCAGCGACTTGGCAGCGTCGATGTATTCGAGCGCCCGCACCTGTTGGGTCGCCGCCCGCATCACTACGGCGAAGCGATCCCATTTCAGCAGGCCCAGCACGCAGATCACCACCGTCAAAGAGCCGCCGACCATGGCCACGACAGCCAGCGCGACCAGCACCACCGGCAAGGCAAGCCGTGCTGTGATGACGAACATGATCGCCATGTCGATGCGTCCGCCGAAATAGCCTGCAAGCACGCCCATCACGGTACCGATCAAACCCGAAACCAGCATGACCGACAATCCGATCAGAAGCGAAATCCGGGCGCCGTAGAGCAGCCGGGACAGATAGTCGCGCCCCAGGTTGTCCGTGCCAAGCGGATGCAGCCAGCTTCCTTTGGCGTGCCAGAGCGGCGGCACAAGGCGCCTGGTGAGATCCTGCGCATAGGGGTCATGCGGAGCGAGCCATTGCGCGAAAAGCGCACAGAATACGATCACCGCGAACAGCGTCAGCCCCGCCAGAAGGCCACGATGGCCCAGGATGCGCCCGCGCAGCTTGAGCCAGTCGGCACGGCGCTCTTCCTCGGGCGTGAGAGCAACGGTTATCATGCCTTGCCAGCCCTCAGCCGGGGATCGATCCAGGCATTCAGCAGGTCGCCACCCAGCGTCAGCAGCACGTAGGTCACGGCCAGCAGCATCAGCACGGCCTGCGTCACCGGGAAATCCTTATGGGTGATCGACTGATAGGCGAGATAACCCAGCCCATCGAGCGCGAAGATGGTCTCGATGATGATGGAGCCACCCAGCAGAAATCCGAGTTGCACGGCGGCCAGTGCCACCACGGGCACCAGCGCATTGCGCAGCGCATGGTTCAGCACGACCTTGCGTGGCACTTGGCCCTTGGCATGGGCGGTGCGGATGAAATCGGAGTTCAACACCTCGATCATGCCAGCGCGCACCAACCGCATCAGGGGTGGCGTGGCGTAGTATCCCAGCGCGATGGTGGGCATGACAAAGTGCCACCAGGTGCCACTGCCGGACACGGGCAACCATCGAAGCTGGATGGAGAACAGCATGATGAGCAGCAGTGCGAAGAAGAAATTCGGCAGCGCCTGCCCCACGACGGCAATCGAGAGCGCTGTTCGGTCGATCCAGGAATTCGGCTTCAGCGCCGCGATCACGCCAAGCGGGATCGATAGGGCGAGGGCAAAAAGGATGGAGAAAAGCCCCAGCCAGACTGTGGTGCCGATCTTGTCCGCAATCAGCCCCGCCACACCTGTCTTGAAGTAGAGAGACTGCCCGAAATCACCGGACAATGTCCTCCCCAGCCAGTCGAGATATTGCACCAGGAGAGGGCGGTCGAGTCCGTAGGTCTTGCGCACCAGGTCGATGTCGGCCTGCCGGGCACCTTCACCCGCGATGGCCAGCGCCACGTCGCCCGAAAGACGCAGCAGCAGAAAACTCACGGCAGAGACGACGATGGCGACAGCGAGCGCTAGGGCGAGGCGCTTGAGCGTATAGGTCAGCATGGGTTGTCCGGCATTGCGTTGCCTCGGCGCGGTGCGTCCTTCGAGGCTCGCTGCGCTCGCACCTCAGGATGAGGAAGGTTGAGCTTGGCCGCTGCCGAAGCGCGGATGTCACGCTCCATATTCCTCATCCTGAGGTGCGAGCGGTAGCGAGCCTCGAAGGACGCACAACGCTGATTCAATTCCAATGCTGCCATGCGCATACCGACAAAACCTGCGCGTCACTTCCAGCCCACTTCCCACAGGCGCGGCAGCTCATCGGGATAGGTCTTCATGTCGAGGCCCTTGCCCATGACGTAGAACGTCACCAGCGAGTAAAGCGGCACGCCCAGCGCGCGCTCCTGGATCAGCCCCAGCGCCTTGGC
>JANNEO010000143.1:0-5371 GCA_031378805.1 Hyphomicrobiales bacterium | reverse complement strand
GGCTTCCCTCAGCTTCAGCACGAAATCCTGCTGGGATTTCTGCACCATGTAGCGCTTCAGCTGCTCCTTCACGCCGTCGAAAGGAGGCGCAGCCTTGTCGCGCTTGTCGTCCACCTTGATGATGTGGAAGCCGAACTGCGTTTTCACGATGTCCGAGACGCCGCCCTTGTCCAGCTTGAACGCGGCTTCGGCGAATTCGGGCACCATGCGGTCTTTCTCGAACCAGCCAAGATCGCCGCCTTCCTTGCCCGAGCCCGGATCTTTCGACAGCTCGCCCGCCAGCTTGGCGAAATCCTCGCCCTTTTTCAGGCGCTCGACGGCGGCTTTGGCTTCTTCCTCTTTCTCGACAAGGATATGCCGCGCCTTCACCTCGACCGCGGGCTTCAGGCCCTTGATCGTCTCGTCGTAGAACTTCTTCATGGCGTCGTCGGTCGCGCCCTTGTCGCCCTCGCGGGTCAGCAGCGCTTCCATCAGCAGGCGGTCATTGGTTTGCGACAGGCGCTTCTTGAAATCGGGCGTGTCGGCGATCTTGTCCTTGGCCGCCTGTGCCGCCACGATCTTGAGGTCGATCAGGTAGTCCACGGCATAGGAGCGGCGCTGGGTGGCGTCCATCTCGCGCGGCAGGGTCGGCGTCAGTTCCTCCAGCGCGATCTTCAGGTCTTCCTCTGTGATGACAGCGCCATCCACCTTGGCGATAACTTTCGTGTCTTGCGCGAATGCCGTGGATGCCAGGAGGAACAGGGCAAGGGCGGATGCCGCAAGGCGGTGGCGGGTAAACTTCATGGGGCGCTCCTTGGCACTTGTAGTGATTACGCATCCGAATCACGGCAATGCGTGGAAAATGTGATGGTTCCCTGTCTGCCAGAAAGCGCTTTTCATTGACAACCCCGGAGGTAGATACCTATCTCCCGGGTCACAAAGTCGGTTCGGCGCACACCGACCCTAGCGACCAAAAGGTTTCCTTCATGTTCGGCGTCCTTGCCAAGAAGATTTTCGGCTCCGCCAATGACCGCAGGGTCAAGGCCTATGCGCCCAAGGTGAAGGCGATCAACGCGCTGGAAAGCGAGCTTGAGGCGCTCACGGACGAAGAGATCAAGGCGCGGACCGAGGCTTTCAAGGCCGAACTTGCCGCAGGCAAGACGCTCGACGACATCCTTGTGCCTGCTTTCGCCACCGTGCGCGAAGCGGCCAAGCGCGCACTGGGACAGCGGCATTTCGACGTGCAGCTCATCGGCGCCATGGTGCTGCACGAGCGCGGCATCGCCGAGATGAAGACGGGTGAAGGCAAGACGCTGGTGGCGACCTGTGCGGTATATCTCAATGCGCTTGCCGGGCGAGGCGTGCATGTGGTGACGGTCAACGACTATCTGGCCCGCCGCGATGCGGACTGGATGGGCAAGGTCTATGATTTCCTGGGCATGAGCGTCGGCGTGATCGTGCATGGTCTGGATGATGACCAGAGGCGCCTGGCCTATGCCTGCGATATCACCTACGGCACCAACAACGAATATGGCTTCGATTATCTGCGCGACAACATGAAATACGAGTTCGCCCAGATGGTGCAGCGCGGCCACGCCTACGCCATCGTCGACGAGGTGGACTCGATCCTGGTCGACGAAGCACGCACGCCGCTCATCATCTCCGGCCCCACCGACGACAAGTCGGAAATGTATGTGTCGATCGATGCGCTGATGCCCAAACTGGTGAAGAGCGACTACGAGGTCGATCTCAAGCAGCGGCAGGTGTCGCTGACCGAAGACGGCACCGAGAATATCGAGCAGCTGCTGATGGGTGCTGGCGTGCTGAAGGACGGCACGATGTATGAGGCGCACAACGCCACGATCGTGCATCACGTCAACCAGGCGCTCAGGGCGCACAGCCTGTTCACCAAGGACAAGGATTACATCGTCCGCCTCAACCCCGAGAATGGACAGAACGAAGTCGTCATCATCGACGAATTCTCGGGCCGCATGATGCCGGGCCGCCGCTACTCCGAAGGGCTGCACCAGGCGCTTGAGGCCAAGGAGCATGTGCCGATCCAGCCGGAGAACGTGACGCTCGCCTCCATCACTTTTCAGAACTATTTCCGCCTCTACGAGAAGCTCGCGGGCATGACCGGCACGGCGGCGACAGAGGCGGACGAGTTCCAGCAGATCTACAATCTCGAAGTGGTCGAGATTCCCACCAATGTGCCTGTGGCCCGCGTCGATGACGATGATGAGGTCTATCGCACCGAGAACGAGAAGATCGCGGCGATCATCACCGAGATCGGCAAGGCCAGCGATCGGATGCAGCCCGTGCTGGTCGGCACGGCGTCCATCGAGAAGTCGGAGCTGTTCGCCGAGCGCCTGCGGGATGCGGGCTTCATCCAGATCGATTTCGAGAAGCCCGATGCGCTGGACAAGCTTTACGCCGCTGCACGCTCGGGCAAGAGCGCCCGGCAGTTCGCGGTGCTGAACGCGCGGTTCCACGAGCAGGAAGCGCTTGTGGTGGCGGAAGCGGGCGTGCCCGGTGCCATCACCATCGCCACCAACATGGCGGGCCGCGGCACGGACATCAAGCTGGGCGGCAACGTCGAGGCGCGTATCAAGTACGAGGCGGACATCATCGCCGACGAGGCGACCCGCAGCACCAAGGTCGAGGAGATCAAGGCCGAGGTCGAGCGCTTCCGCAACATTGTGCTGAACGCTGGCGAGACCGTCGCAGTTGACGGCAAGAAGGCCAGCAACAGGGTTTATCCAGGCGGCCTCTACATCGTCGGCACGGAGCGGCATGAAAGCCGCCGCATCGACAACCAGTTGCGTGGTCGCGGCGGTCGCCAGGGCGATCCGGGCCGCTCGCGCTTTTTCCTGTCGCTCGATGACGACCTGATGCGCATCTTCGGCTCGGATCGCATGGACTCGATGTTGCAGAAGCTGGGCCTGCAAGAGGGTGAGGCCATTGCCCACCCCTGGGTGAACAAGGCGCTGGAAACCGCGCAGAAAAAGGTAGAGGCCCGCAACTTCGATATCCGCAAGAATATCCTCAAATACGACGATGTGATGAACGACCAGCGCAAGGCGGTGTTCAACCAGCGCAAGGACTTCATGGGGCAGGAGGACATTTCAGCCACCGTGACCGACATGCGCCATGGCACTGTGGAAGAGATCGTGGCCAAGAATATTCCCGAGGAGTCCTACCCCGATGCCTGGAACGTGCCGGAACTGAAGGCGGAGGTGCTTGAAAAGCTCAATCTCAACCTGCCCGTTGACGACTGGGCCAAGGAAGAGGGTATTGCGGATGACGAAATCCGCGAGCGGCTGATCAAGCTTGCGGACGAGGATTATAAGGTCCGTACAGAGCGCAATACGCCCGATCTGCAGCGCTATGTCGAGAAGCAGGTGATCCTGCAGGGACTCGATCATCTGTGGCGCGAGCATATCGTGACGCTGGATCACCTGCGCAATGTCATCGGCTGGCGCGGCCTGGCACAGCGTGACCCGCTGAACGAGTACAAGTCAGAGGCGTTCCAGCTGTTCGAGGAACTGACAACCCGCCTTCGCCAGACCGTGACCAGCCAGTTGATGCGCGTCGAAGTCATGTTCCAGAACCCGGACGAGCAGCAAGCACCCGAAGCCGCGGACTACGCCGGACCAGCGGAACTGACGGCGGCCTCCAGTTTCGTGGCGGAGCAGATCGTGGATCCATCGCAACGCGATCCGGCAAACCCCGCGAGCTGGGGCAAGGTGGGGCGCAACGAACCTTGCCCATGCGGAAGCGGCAAGAAGTTCAAGCATTGCCACGGGGCGATTGCTTGATTTTCTTCCTTCCCCCCCGGGGGGAAGGTGGCAGGCGAAGCCTGACGGATGAGGGAGAACCTCAGTTTGTCGTGATTCTGCCTCATCCGCCCGCCATCCGGCGGGCACCTTCTCCCGGGGAAGAAGGAAAGAGCTGCCCACTGACTGCTATCAAGAGGAGTGCCCCTTCCATGCGATTGACCTCAACCCTTCTCGGAGCCCTCCTCATGCTCGGTCCGGCATCCCTCGCCCATTCCGCCGAAATCCGCGTGCTCACCGCAGGCGCGATGAAGGAAGTTGTGCTGCAACTCGTCACCCCCTTCGAGAAGGACACAGGCCACAAGGTCACGGTGGCCAATGACACGGCTGGTGGCCTGCAGCGGCGCATCGAGGGCGGCCAACCTTTTGATCTCGCCATCATCACGCCTGCTGTCATCGATGGCCTTATCGGCACGGGCAAGGTCGCGGCGGGCAGCCGGGTCGATCTTGCCCAGGTTGGCGTTGGTGTCGCCGTCAAGGAAGGCGCACCCAAGCCGGATATCTCCAGCGTTGACGCCCTGAAAATGACGCTCGTTGCGGCGCGCGCTGTCGCCTATATCGACCCGGCGTCAGGCGGATCCAGCGGCATCTATTTTTCCGGACTGCTGGACCGGCTGGGCATCGCGGATCAGGTCAAGCCCAAGGCAAAACTGAAGGCGGGTGGATACGTGGCGGAACTGGTGGCGAGCGGTGAAGCCGACATCGCGGTGCATCAGATCAGTGAAATCCTGCCGGTCAAAGGCGTGGTACTCGTGGGGCCACTGCCACCAGACGTGCAGCGCTACACCGTCTATGCGCTGGGACTTGCACCCGCACCGCAGGACGCTGCCGCGGCTGCGGCTCTGGCACGCCATCTGGCAAGCCCGGCCTCGGCTGCGGTGCTGGCGGCGAAGGGTATGGAAGTGCCGCAGAAGTAGGCCGGGCTACGCTCAATTCGCTATCAGCATTGCTTCCGTCTCTCCCCGCAACGGCACAGTTATCCCATAGGGCGTTGTGATTTCAGTCGGCCTCATCCTGAGCCTGTCGAAGGATCGAGGTCGTGGCTCAACAGCAGCAAAATCCTCGACCCTTCGACAAGCTCAGGGTGAGAATTTTGACCTTCCGTCGTCGATCTATCCCATATGCAATAGACCTGTCTTTGCAGGGAAGGATGAAGCGGAGCCGCGTGTTCACAGCTTCGTTCTCTGCTGACCATCTGATGAGAAATTCTCAGGCTTGAGCCACGCCTGGAAGCGCGCCTTGCGATCTGGCCATTCTCCGTCCGTCATCGAGAACCAGGCGGTGTCGCGGCTTCGGCCCTTCAGCACCATGTGTTGGCGAAAAAGCCCTTCATGCGTGTAGCCGAAGCGCAGCGCGGCCCGCTTCGAGGGCGCGTTCAGATCGTTGCATTTCCATTCATAGCGGCGATAGCCCAGCGAGAAGCCATAGTCCCCCACGAGGTAGATCGCTTCGCTCGCGGCCTGCGTACGTTGCATCGCAGGCGACCAGGTGATCGACCCGACCTCGAACACACCGTGGGCGGGCCTGATTTCCATGATCCAGAGATGGCCCTTGGC
>JANNEO010000119.1:0-3780 GCA_031378805.1 Hyphomicrobiales bacterium | reverse complement strand
CAGCTCTCGGCATCCGCGCCGGTCACGCCCTGCTCCTGCAGCGTCGGCACGTCTGGCAATTGCGGGTTACGCCTTGGTGAGGCAATCGCAATGGCCCGCATCGTCTTCGCCTCGATCTGCTGGAACACCGACCCCATGGTGGAATTCGCCACATCGATGCGGTTGCCCACGATCTCCTGGATCAGGGGTGCCGCGCCGCGAAACGGCACATGCTGCATCTTGATGCCAGTGCGCACCATGAACAATTCGGTCGACAGGTGCGACCCCGAGCCAACGCCGGTGGAGCCGTAATTCATCACGCCAGGCTTGCTTTTGGCCAGCGCGATCAGTTCGGGAATCGTCTTCACCGGCAGGTCGTTGCTCACCACGAACACATGCTCGAACGCGCCCGGCGACGCCAGAGGGGTGAAATCCTTCACCGCGTCGTAGCCCGGTTCCTTGAGCAGGAACATGTTGTTACCATGCGTCTGGTTGTTGCCGAACGTGATGACATGCCCGTCCGCGTCACCCTTCGCCACCTGCCGCGTGCCGATGGAACCGGACGCGCCGCCCACATTCTCGATCACGATGTTCTGGCCCAGCGCTGTTGCCATGTCCTGCGCGACGATGCGGGCAATGCCATCGGTCGGCCCGCCAGCGGGATAGGCCACGATCAGGCGGATCGGCTTGGTGGGAAAGGCTTGTGCGAAGGCAGGAAAACTCAAAGGCAATGTGGCACAAGGCAGGCTTGCAGCCCCCAGAAGGGCCGAACGGCGGGTAATCATGGGTGTTTCCTCCGTGCCGCAGCGGGGTGCGGCGTATGTTTTTGACTGATGCACGATCTAGCGCGGCTTGAGGAAGCCGGAAAGGGGTCACTTCACCGCCTTGAACACGCCCTCCACCTTGTCGAGAAACCGCCCGCGCTTGGCGGCGCTTGCGCTGTCCATCTGGTGCAGCGCCAGCCACAGCGTCCGGCAGCGCGGTGCGCACAGCACGCTGAGGCCGCGCAGCATGATTTTCCGTCCCGGCTCGCCCATGCCGAGTTTCCACCACCACCAGGGCGAACCCAGCGTCGACACCGCCGCGATGAGGCGGATGTTGGTGAGCACGCGGGTGATCGGCTTCATCGGTTGCGGCATCCCGAAGGTGGCGTGCGGCACCCACACGCGGTCGAGCCAGCCCTTCAGCATGGCGGGCGGGCCATACCACCACGTCGGATAGACGAAGATCAGCGCCTCGCACCAGCGCAGGTGGGCCAGATGCTCCGCCACCTCGCGCTCGTTGTCGCCGGCCGTGTGATATTCCGCACGCGCCTGAGCTGACAGCACGGGATCGAACCCCATGGCGTAGAGATCGAGCACGCGGATGTCATGCCCCGCCGCCGTCAACCCCAGGATGACGCGGTCACGCACGGCGGCATTGAAGCTGGCTTCATGCGGATGGCAATAAACGATGAGCGCTTTCACGGACGGTCAGACTCCGGCAGGGGAAAAAGGCAATGTATCGATCGGATTTCACCGCTTGCGCAGCGCCTGTCAAATGGGACCAACGGCCTTCCCATCTGACCGCATCAAGAACGCGCGCCCATCCTGCCCCCTTGTGGGGCGGGTGGCCCCGCACTCTTCGCGGGGTCGGGTGGGGGTCGCGCTGACCTCTCCGGAGAGCGTAGTGCGACCCCCTCCCGGCTCGCTCTGCTCGCCACCCACCCCGCAAGGGGGTGGGATGAGCGCTCGTCCGGCAACCGATCAGCATAAGGGCCGTTGGTATCACCCGGCGCTTTTTCACATTCCCACGTGCCTCACCGTTGACATCCCCAGGCGACGCGGCCAATAGAGGCGCGGCACCTGCCCAGGTGGCGGAATTGGTAGACGCACTGCCTTCAGGTGGCAGCGCCGCGAGGCGTGAAGGTTCGAGTCCTTTCCTGGGCACCACTTAAAAAAACCGCTCCTTTGGGGCGGTTTTTTGTGGCCTCAGCGCTGGTGCGACTTCATCGCTTCCGTGATCGCCACCGTCTCCACACTCACCCGCGTCACGCGCATCAGCAGGTCCACCACCTTCTCCTTGTAGTCCTTGAAGCGGTAGGTGTTGAACTTCTCGCGGATGGTGGCGTCCTTGGGCCGCTTCTCCTTGTGCTGGTCGAGGATCCAGTCGAGGGCGGAGCGGTTGCCAAGCTTGTAGTCCCAGACCTCTTTCGGAATGCCCGACAGCGTGGTTTCGCTGTCGAGCGTGATGCTGCCGGCGTCGCGGTCGGCGCGGAGGATGACTTTGGGCGACACCCTGGCGGTGCGGGCTTTCGTGTCCGGCACGTCGCGGCGCTCCAGCGGCCACGGCTCCACCGTTTCATAGCCGATGTGAAGCGCCATCAGCTGTTCGCCCCATGCGGCCCATTGCCAGAAGTCGGGATAGAACGGCAGGCGCGGAAACTCACGCTTCAGGTTCTGCGCATATTTCTCGCGGTACAGCGGATCATGCAGCACGGCGTAGACGTAGTGGAAGATCGCATCCTTGGTGAGGGTGCGCATCTTTCCTTCCCCCTCGGGGGAAGGTGCCCGCCGCTTGGCGGGCGGATGAGGGCGAATCCCTGACGTTGGTGGTTCTCCCTCATCCGTCACGCTCACCGTGTTTCCTTCTCCCTCGGGAGAAGGTGGTCGCCGCTTGGCGACCGGATGAGGGCGAATCCCGGACGCTGGTGGCTCTCCCTCATCCGTCACGCTCCGCGTGCCACCTTCCCCCAGGGGGGAAGGAAAGCCCGCGCCGTCGCGGCCATAGGCCTTGTGGAACTGCGCCAGCGCCCAGTCCGTGATGTTGTCGATGCGCTCGCCTTCGGCGTTGTAGCGATAGCGGGGCAAACCCGATGCTCCAGCTGCTGGGCCAACGAGGTGCATATCAAACGCGATTTCGCCTGCCATCGTCATAAATGGCTTTTGTGAAGTCGGATCAGTATATACAATCCATCTGTTTTTATCACTGCCCGTTTGGCCAAAAACTGAACGTGTCTGATTTAACATTTCAATAAATGGCGGGCTAAAAAACAAATATTGCGTGTCAAAAGGTCTATAAAGGCAGGAAATTGAATTGTGATCCGAGATTGATATAACGGAGTTATTTTGTAGCTGTTTCTTTACCGAGCGAGTCCATTTTATTGAGCTATTTATTTTGGTAATATCTCGTTTTCCATTTTTAAGCCGAGGAAGTCGGTTACGTTCAGCTTCATATTCTTCTGCTAGCAAAGACACCTTTCTTTCAAGTTCACTGTCATTTCGCGCATAGAGCCAGTCATCGCGGTTTGTGACTAGGCCAAATGAAAACAGCCTGAAAACCGCCTTCTCCTGTCCCTTCGTCTTCGCAGCTTTCGTCTTCTTGTCCGCCACCGGCAGCAGGCTGTCCCAGTCATTGTCCGTCAGGTTCAGCCAGTTTTGCTTGGCATCGGGCGTGATCGTCTCATACCGCAGCGACGACGCCTTGTTGCCGCCGAGCCATGCCAGCTTGTCTTCGGCCGTCTCCATTTCCGGGCGGCGATTGTAAAAGATCTTGCAGCCCTTCAGGCCCTTGCGCTTGACGAAGAAGGAA
This sequence comes from Hyphomicrobiales bacterium, assembly GCA_031378805.1. GTDB lineage: Bacteria > Pseudomonadota > Alphaproteobacteria > Rhizobiales > Beijerinckiaceae > JADCCX01. The sequence goes on along the minus strand of JANNEO010000119.1, from coordinate 231 downwards.
ATGGCCACGCCGGTCTGGATGCCAAAGACATTGTGCTTGGTGCCTGAAAGCTTCGGGTTGGCCCGCACGTCGCCGCCCAGATCAACCACATGGATTTCGTTGAACTCTTCCGCCACGATCTTGCGGAAACCGTCGAAGGTGCGGCTGTCGATGAAGCTGCGGTTGGTAACGAAGGCCAGCACGCCGTCATCATGCAGCCGGTCCGATGCCCAGCGGAAAAACCGCGCATAC
>JANNEO010000105.1:0-2794 GCA_031378805.1 Hyphomicrobiales bacterium | reverse complement strand
TCCTGTGTCGGAAGTCAGCGCTCCCACGGGAGAAGTCCCCATGGTCGCTACTGGCTCGCCAGCAAGCACGAACTGGCCCGTATCGACATTCAGCCGATCCAATCCAGTCATGACGATATGATAGCCCCCGCCCGCGTTGATGATCAAGACTTGTCCGTAAGAACGGTAACTTCCCGCGAATGACACCCAGCCGTCCGTTGGCGTGGTCACGAGCGAGAACTTGCCGGTCTCAAGCGAGAGTCCCGATTCCCTGCCTCCAACGCCGTCGGTTGCTCCGAAGGTTTTGACGACAATCCCTGTAGCAGGCAGCAAAAGTGTCCCTTTTGTGTCCTGAAACGCGATCTTGGGCTGCAAACGCGCCATATCCCGCAAGGCACCGGGAGCGAGTGCCGCGGCCTGAACAGGGTTCTGGCTGGGCAATGGCATGGCCCGCGCGGCGGCGGCGGCCCGGTTGACTGATGCAATCTCGGTTTCCATGCGACCGATCAAATCTTTGAGAGATTGCGATTCACGCACCAGTTGCTGGATTTTTCGGCGCTCGTCCTGCATCCGCGATTCGCTGGATTCGAGCTGGGTCTGGCGGGCCGCCATGAGGGCGACCACGCGCTGACGCTCGGACCGGAGTTTCTCGGTCTCGGCCGCAAGCGTGTCGCGCTCCTTCACCATCGCTTCGCGCGTGGTGATCAGCGCGGTGAGATCCTGCACCAGGATTTCCACCTCGTGCTTCAGATCAGGCAGTACGGACCCCAGCATCATGGAGGTGCGAATGGCTGACAGCATGTCCTCGGGCTTGACCAGCACGGCGGGCGGCGGCTTGCGCCCGATGCGTTGGAGCGAGGCCAGCACCTCGATGATGGTGCCCCGGCGTCCGTCGAGCGAGGCCTTCAGTGCGCCCTCCCGCGTGGTGAGCGCGACAAGGCGGCTCTCGGCGGCCTGTGAGCGCCCCTCCGCCTCCCGCACCCGCTGCGATGTTGCCACAAGATCGGTGTTCAGACGGGCACGGTCGCCGCGGACCTGAGCGATTTCGGCGGCAAGTTGCGCGTTCTCGGACTGGCTGCGCTGAAGGGATTCCTCGATCTTGCGCAATTCCTGCTCGCGTTCGAGCTTCTGCTCCGGGGTAACGGGTTCGGGGCGGGTGATCGCAGGTGTGTTCGGGCGGGTTGGCTGCTGGGCGACAGCCAGGGTCAGGCACAGAGGCAACAGACATGCCGCCACCGTGCCTGAGAGGAGTGCCTTCATCATGACGGCACCTTTGCCATGATCCGTGTGTTTGAGAAAGCCCATCACACCCTGTGATACGGATGGCCCGCCAAAATCGTCGTGGTCCGGTAAAGCTGTTCCAGCAGGATCACCCGCACCAGTTGGTGCGGCATCGTCATCTGGCCAAACGAGATCGTCTCCTGCGCCCGCGTCCTCACAGTCTCGCCAAGCCCGTCCGCGCCGCCGATGACGAAGGTCAGGTTTTTCCGCCCTGCGTCACGCCATTGGCCGATTTTTGCGGAAAAAGCCTCGCTGGAGAGCGTCTTGCCACACTCATCAAGCGCGATCACAAGCGCCTCAGGGTCAACTGACGCGAGGATGACCTGCGCCTCTTGGGCCTTGCGCTCTGCGGCGGAGCGGGCCGGGCTTTCCGTGAGTTCAGTCAACGCGGGGCCCGTGAGGCCAAGCGCCTTGCCGCCCGTGGAAAAGCGTTCGGCGTAACGCTCTGCAAGCGCACGTTCGGGGCCAGCCTTCAGTCGCCCCACGGCAATGATGCCAATCTTCATATCTCTCCGAAAAGAGCCCGCGTCAGCGGCGGACTTTCTCTTCTTCGGGGCGATCGCCGCTCCACATCTTTTCGAGATTGTAGAAGTTGCGGACCTCGGGCTTGAAAATGTGGACGATGATGTCGCCCGCATCGATCAGCACCCATTCGCATAACGGCATACCCTCGACTTTCGCGTTGCCATATCCCTCGTCCTTGAGACTCGAGATGATCTGCTCCGCTATGGCACCGACATGACGGTCGGATCGCCCGGAGGCGATGACCATGTGGTCGGCAATCGAGGTTTTGCCTGCGAGATCGATCACGGAGGCGTCTTCGGCCTTGGCGTCGTCAAGGACGCGCATGATGACCTGAAGGGCGTCCGTCCGGGCCACTTCCTTGCGAAGGGCGGACGGGGGAAATGGCTTGGAGCGAGCCGTTTCAACTTGGGAAGCGTTCAACAGTGGCTTGATTCCCTCTTTGCCGGAGTATCCGGCGGTTCAGTTCCTCTGTTCAAGACGCGGCGAGGTCCCGCCCGCGACGCCTTAGACGAGATTAGTGAACACCGGTTAACGATTTCAATACGCAAGTGTCATGGCCGTATCGTGACAGAGAGGCTTTGGCTGCAGGCGTTGCGCTGAGGCAACACAAATCGCTCACGGTGCCGGGTTCATATGCACCTGATGGATTGCGTTGATGCGTGCTTCCAGTTCCGCCGTCATGGCCACGTCGATGGAGGCGATGTTGGTCCGAAGATGCGCCATCGATGTTGCTCCGATGATGTTGGAACCCAGGAACGGCCTCGTGTTGACGAAGGCCAGTGCCATCTGCGCAGGATCAAGGCCAAATTCGCGGGCAAGCGCGACATAGGCCCGCACGGCAGCTTCCGAACCCGGCTTTTCATAGCGCTGGCTGCGGTTGAACAGCGTCTTGCGTGTGCCAGGTGGCAATGCGCCATCAAGATACTTGCCAGTCAGGAAGCCCTGCGCCAGCGGTGAGTAGGCCAGCAAACCCACCTGCTCGCGCATGAAAATCTCGGCCATCGCCGTC
>JANNEO010000102.1:0-10372 GCA_031378805.1 Hyphomicrobiales bacterium | reverse complement strand
GGTGAAGAAAATGCCCAAGAAGGATGCCGAGGAAATCGCCATGCATTTCCTCAAGAAGGTGAAGATTCCCGAGCAGGCCCTGAAATACCCCGGCCAGCTCTCCGGCGGCCAGCAGCAGCGCGTGGCCATCGCCCGCTCGCTTTGCATGTTCCCCAAGATCATGCTGTTCGACGAGCCGACCTCGGCGCTTGATCCGGAAATGGTCAAGGAAGTGCTGGAAACCATGGTGAGTCTGGCAGAAGAAGGCATGACAATGCTGTGCGTGACCCACGAAATGGGCTTCGCCCGCCAGGTCGCCAACCGCGTCATTTTCATGGATTACGGCTCGGTGGTGGAGATCAACACGCCAGACGAATTCTTCAAGAACCCGCAGCACGAGCGGACACGGCTGTTCCTCAGCCAGATTTTGCATTGAATTGTGACTTCAAGGTGCTTTACCCGCTTCGGGGAAGAGCACCTTGTCATTGTCACGTATCGGTCAGTTTCCGCTTTAACCGCCGCACGAGATACCACACCAGCACCAGCACAACGGGCACGGCGACAGCCGCCCCAAGCTGCGCATCCCCGATCACGCCAGCCTTCGCCAGCCCCTGCAGCGCGTAGTAGATCAGCCCCACCAGATAATAGCTGACGGCGGCAACCGACAATCCTTCCACGGTCTGTTGCAGGCGCAGTTGCAGGCGCGTGCGCTCGTTCATGCTTTTCAACAACTCCTGGTTCTGCTGCTCCTGCTCCACATCGACGCGCGTACGCAGAAGCGTGGTGGCCCTGGTCAGTTTGCGGGAGAGATCCTGCAGGCGGTCCTGCGTGGAAATCAGCGTACGCCGGGCCGGTGCCATGCGGCGCGAGAGAAAATCCTGCCAGGTCGGCTCCACGCCGGTCTTCTTTTCCTCCAGCACGGCGAGGCGTTCGAAGACGATGTTGTCATAGGCGCGGCTGGCGTTGAAACGATAGGTCACCTCGGCGGCCGTCGCCTCCAGATCGGCGGTCAGCCCGGAGAGCTCCTGCAGGATGCGACGGTTGTTGGCGATGCCGCCCACCTCGCGGCTTTCCGCCACCAGCGTGCCCAGCGTGAGTTCGATGCGCCGCACTTCGGGCCCGATGCGCCGCGCTTCCGGAAGGCCCAGCAACGCCAGCGTGCGGTAGGTCTCGATTTCGATCAGGCGCTGTACCAACGAGCCTGCCCTCAGTGCGCCCATGCCATGGTCGATCACCACGATGCGCGTGAAGCCCTTGGAATCGCGCTTGAAATCCGTCAGCGCCTCCGCTGTGCCATCGTCGTTGCGGGACCGGGCAAGGCTGGTCTCGTCGAAGGTTTCCTCGATGCCCTTGGCCTGCTTCGCCGAGACGACAAGGATATCAAGCGCAACCAGCATCGGGCCGGGCTGCCAGAAATCGGCAAGCGGCAGCGGCGTGTGGCCATCCACCTTCAGTGCCGCAGCGGTGCCAGCCAGCGGAAAATCCCAGGTTTGCGAGGTGAACTCGCTGTGCTGCTCCCAGCGCAGGTTGAAGCCCGGCCGCATCAGGCGGTGATAAGCGGAGCCACTGCCGGGCGGCAGGAACATGTGCCGCTCGCACAAGGCAGCCAAGGCCTCCCGGTCACGGGTGGCTTGCGCATGATTGACCTGGAAGGAGAAATGCAGGAGCCGCCGCGGCGATTCCAGCCGGTGAAACGGCCGCGCGTGAATTTCATCCAGCGCTGCATCCCGCAAGGGATGCACGGTCAGGTCGATCGCAGCCCCGTCAAGCGGCAGATAGGCGGGTTTGGTCATTGTGGCACTGGCCTCTCGAAAAACATGTCCTGCATACGGACTAGAACAGCCCTTCGATCAATCCCATCTCGTTCAAGCGTATGCGCTCGGCGGAAGGCTCGCTCGGCAGGCCAGGCATCGTCATGATTTCACCGCAGATTGCCACGACGAAACCGGCACCCGCAGAAAGCCGCACCTCCCGGATCGGCACGACATGCCCGTTTGGTGCTCCGCGCAGATCGGGGTTTGTGGAAAAGGAATACTGCGTCTTCGCCATGCAGACCGGCAGGCCGCCGTATCCAAGCTTCTCGAACGCGGCGAGCTGGTCCAGAACGCCTGGGCCAGGTTCGACGCGCGCGGCGCGGTAGATGCGCTTGGCCACCGTCGTGATCTTGTCGAGCAAGGGCAGCTTGTCCTGGTAAAGTGGCTTGAACCGCGCCTTACGACTGTCCGCGAGCTTCACGACTGCCTCTGCCAATTCCACCGCGCCCTTGCCGCCCTGCGCCCAGTGGCGGCAGACATGGGCCTCGACGCCCAGTTTTTTGACTGTGGCCTGAATGGCCTTCACTTCCGCATCCGTGTCGCTGGTAAAGTGGTTGATCGCCACCACGACGGGAACACCGAAAGCTTGCACGTTCTCGATGTGGCGCTGCAGATTGACCACGCCACGGCGAACCGCCGCGACATTTTCATGGCCCAGATCCGCCTTGGTCACGCCGCCGTTCATCTTGAGCGCGCGCACTGTCGCCACGACAACCGCCGCCGCAGGCTTCAGGCCTGCCTTGCGACACTTGATATTGAAGAATTTCTCGGCTCCCAGATCTGCGCCGAACCCCGCTTCCGTCACGACATAGTCGCCAAGCTTCAGCGCAGCCTTGGTGGCGATCACCGAGTTGCAGCCATGGGCGATGTTGGCGAAAGGTCCGCCATGCACCAGCGCTGGGTTGTTCTCGATGGTCTGCACGAGATTGGGCAGGACGGCGTTTTGCAGCAGCACCGCCATGGCGCCATCCGCCTTCAGGTCGCGGGCGAAAACCGGCGTCTTGTCGCGCCGGTAAGCCACGATGATGCCGCCGAGACGCTTTTCCAGATCGGCCGCATTCTCCGCCAGGCAGAGAATGGCCATGACTTCCGACGCCACGGTGATGTCGAAGCCGCTTTCGCGGGGGTAGCCATTGGTAATGCCACCCAGACTGACCGTGATGGCGCGCAAGGCCCGGTCATTCATGTCCATGACCCGCCGCCAGGTCACGCGGCGGCTATCGATGCCCAGCGCATTGCCCCAGTAGAGATGGTTGTCGATCAGGGCCGCCAGCAGATTATGCGCCGAGGTGATGGCATGAAAATCACCCGTGAAATGCAGGTTGATGTCCTCCATCGGCACGATCTGCGCATGGCCACCGCCGGCGGCACCGCCCTTGACGCCAAAGCACGGACCGAGTGACGGTTCCCGCAAGCAGATCACGGCATTCTTGCCGATGTGGTTCAGTGCGTCGCCCAGGCCCACCGTTGTGGTGGTCTTGCCCTCGCCCGCAGGCGTGGGATTGATCGCCGTGACAAGGATCAGCTTGCCGTCCCGGCGCGATGTTAACGAGGCCAGAAAGCCCGCATCAATCTTCGCCTTGTCATGACCGTAGGGGATGAGATGGTCCGCGCCGATGCCCAGTTTTGCACCGATCGCCTGGATCGGAAGCTTGCGGGCAGCGCGGGCGATGTCGATGTCAGCGCTCAAGTCGTGGCTCCTCCGGGATCTGAACGAGACAGAGCCTGCTGTTTGAAAGGCTAGCGGCTCTTTTGCCGCCTTGCCACTCCTCCTTATCGGATTATCCTCAGGCTTGATTTGAAAATTTGGGGTTCTGTGTTGCGCGATCACATCCGATTCATCTTCCGGGGCCAGGCGCTGGAGATCAATGCCTTTTCCCCGACGCGTTCGCTACTGGATTGGCTGCGTGAGGACCAACGCGCTTTTGGCACCAAGGAAGGCTGCAACGAGGGCGATTGCGGGGCCTGCACAGTGGTGCTGGCACGGCTGGAGAATGGCAGGCTGGTGCATCGCCCGGTCAATGCCTGCATCACGTTTCTGGGCATGGCGGATGGTGCGGAAGTGTTGACGGTCGAGGATTTGGCAAAGGGGCAGACACTGCACCCGGTGCAACAGGCGTTGGTCGATCATCACGGCTCGCAATGCGGCTTCTGCACGCCGGGCATCGTGATGTCGCTCTTCGCACTGGGCAAAGAAGGTGGGGTGGTGGATCGGGACAGGGTCAACGACCAGCTTGCGGGCAATCTCTGCCGCTGCACGGGGTACCGGCCGATCATCGACGCAGCTCTGACGGGGCTGAACGAGGCGGCTGATCATCTGGATCGGGCAGCGAACGAGCGGATCGCAAGACTTGAAGCTCTGGATGACGGTGCGGGCGCTCTGGTTATGGCACCCACAAGCCCTCACCCTGAGCCCGTTGAAGGGTCGAGTGCGGCGGGTGAAGGCTTTTTCGCAGCGCCCCGCACGCTGGCCGACCTTGTTTCGCTGGCCTCAGAACATCCCGACGCAACCATTGTCGCAGGTGCAACCGATGTCGGCCTCTGGATCACCAAGCAGTTCCGGCCAGTGACCAAGCTTGTCTGGATTGGGCGTGTGGCGGAGTTGCAGGCGATTGAAAGCCATCCCGATACGCTCAGCATCGGTGCTGGTGTCAGCCATGAGGCTGCAATGCCGCATCTGGCCGCAATAGCGCCGGACCTGGCTGAACTGGGCCGTCGCTTTGGCTCGAAGCAGGTCAGGGCGCAAGGTACCGTCGGCGGCAACATCGCCAACGGCTCCCCCATAGGCGACTGGGCTCCCGCGTTCATCGCGCTAGGAGCGCATATGAGGCTGGCCTCATTCATCCCTCCTCCTTGTGGAGAGAGTGACCCGGAGCGCAGCGCAGGGTCGGGAGGGGTGACGCGGCGGACGCTTCCACTCGAATCCTTTTTCATCGCTTACGGCAAGCAGGACCGTCAGGCGGGCGAGATTGTTGCTGACCTCTCGATCCCGAAGCTGAAATCTGGCGAGCACTTCCGCTGCCTGAAAATCTCCAAGCGCTTCGACGAGGACATCTCCGCCGTCATGGGTGCGTTCCGGCTGACGGTCGTACACGGCAGGATCACGGCGGCCCGCATCGCCTTTGGCGGCATGGCGGCGACACCGAGGCGCGCACCAAAGACGGAAGCCGCTTTGATCGGCGCATCCCTCACGGAGCGCACGACTTGGACCAAGGCCATCGCAGCTCTTGTCGAGGACTACCAGCCCATCGACGATATGCGGGCGTCCGCACGTTACAGACAGGAGATGGCAAAAGCCCTGTTGACCAAGGCGTTGATCGAGATCGGCGGGGGCACGAACACCCGCATCCGGCCGCCGCAGATGATGGAGGCGGCCAATGCGCATTGAGAGCTTTGGCGCACAACAACCCGTCGCCATCTATGACAAGCCCGAGCACACCCTTACAGTTGTTCGCAAGCCTTTGGCGCATGATTCTGCGCCGCATCACGTGGCTGGCCTGGCTCTGTATATCGACGATATTCCGGAGCCGACGGGTTGTCTGCATGTCGCCATCGGCGGTTCGCCCAAAGCCGCAGGCAAGCTGCTTTCGATGGACCTCTCGGCGGTGGAAACCTACCCAGGCGTGGTTGCCGTCATCACGGCAAGAGATGTGCCGGGACTGAACGACATCTCGCCCGTGGCGGGTGACGAACCGGCCTTTTGCGACGGCACCATCCTGTTTCATCAGCAACCCCTTTTTGCGGTGATCGCCACGACGCGCGATGCCGCCCGCAGGGCCGCGCGTCTGGCGAAAATCGAGATCGCCGCGACAAAGCCTCTGGTCACAGTGGATGATGCCATCACTGCCAACGCCACGGTACAGCCCGACTACGCTTTCACACGTGGCAACGCGGCCAAGGCCATCGTGGCAGCTCCCCACCAGCTTGCTGGCGTCTTTCGGATCGGTGGGCAGGAGCACTTCTATCTCGAGGGGCAGATTGCCCTGGCCATTCCGGGCGAGGGGCGGGACATGCACGTCATCTCGTCCACCCAGCACCCGACCGAAATCCAGCACGTGGTGGCCCGCGTGCTGGGCTTGCCGGACCATGCCGTGGTGGCAGAGGTGCGCCGCATGGGTGGTGGCTTTGGCGGCAAGGAGAGCCAGGCCACACAATGGGCAGCCATCGCTGCCCTTGCCGCACGCAAGACGGGCCATCCCTGCAAGCTCAGGCTCGACCGTGACGACGACATGGCAATGACCGGCAAACGCCACGATTTCAGGCTCGACTACAGCGTCGGCTTCGATGACGAGGGCCGCATCCGGGGAATTGACGCAACCTACAATGCACGAGCCGGATGTTCGCTCGATCTGACATCAGGCGTGGTGGACCGCACGATGTTCCATGCCGACAACAGCTATTGGCTGCCCGAACTCATGATCGGGTCACGACGGCTGAAAACCGACACGGTGTCGAACACGGCCTTCCGTGGCTTTGGTGGCCCGCAGGGAATGCTGGGCATGGAGCGCATGATTGACCGCATCGCCTGGACAACGGGGCGTGATCCGCTTGACGTGCGCAAGGCCAATTTTTACGCTCCAGGCAAGGATGTGACGCCCTATGGGCAGCAGGTTACCGACAACATCATCCTGCCGCTGGTGGAACAGCTGGAACAAACCTCGGATTATCGTCAACGGCGCAGCGCAATTGCGGCCTTCAATGCCGCAAGTCCGATCCTAAAGCGTGGATTGGCCCTCACCCCGGTCAAGTTCGGCATCTCCTTCACCCTGAGTCATCTCAATCAGGCCGGTGCGCTGGTGCATGTCTATCAGGATGGTTCCATCATGCTGAACCATGGCGGCACCGAGATGGGTCAAGGCCTGTTCCTGAAGGTGGCTCAGGTGGTGGCGGAAGAGTTCGGTGTTGGCATCGAGCGGGTCAAGATCACCGCGACACGTACCGACAAGGTGCCGAACACCGCGCCGACCGCAGCCTCCGCCGGATCCGATCTCAACGGCATGGCGGCCCGCAATGCGGCACGGGCGATCAAGGAGCGACTGGTGGCCTTCGCCGCCGAACTTTACGGTGTCGCTCCGGCGCGGGTGCGCTTTCGCAACGGCATGGTGTTCGTCGGCGATTTCAGCCTGCCCTTTGGTGAATTGACCAAGAAGGCCGTGCTGGCCCGCATCTCGCTCTCGTCCACCGGCTTCTACCGCACGCCGGACATCACCTGGGATCGGGCGAAGGCCACGGGCAATCCGTTCTATTACTTTGCCTATGGTGCCTGCTGCGCGGAAGTCGAGATCGACGCCATGACGGGAGAAAACCGGCTTGTCAGGGCCGACATCCTGCATGATGTGGGGCGCTCGCTCAATCCGGCGATCGATATCGGCCAGATCGAAGGCGGCTTTGTCCAGGGCATGGGCTGGTTGACGACGGAAGAGCTGGTCTTCGATGGCGAAGGCCGACTGCGCACCCATGCACCCTCCACCTACAAGATTCCGGTGGCGTCTGACATTCCTGCGGATTTTCGCGTCGCACTGTGGGACGGCAACAATGCCCGCGACACGGTCTATGCTTCCAAGGCAGTGGGTGAACCGCCGGTCATGCTGGCCATCGCCGTGTTCTGTGCACTAGCGGACGCCTGCGAAGCCGCCGCAAAAGGAGCTGGTTCCCGCCTCGATGCTCCTGCCACGCCCGAAGCCGTGCTGCGCGCGATGCAGGGTTGGTGAGAAAATTGCACCAATGATCCAAAAGAAAGGGCGGTTAACTGTTTCCAGTTAACCGCCCAAGTCCCGAACCGTAGTGGTTCGGTATGGCTCTGGTGACAAAGATCCCCGGGGGGCTGGGGGGCTGACGAAGTCCGGAAACCCCGTCACCAGAGCCATGAGGCAACGATCACAAGATCGGATTCCACTGGGGCGCTGGCTGGGCCGGAATGCGGCGAAACAAAGATTTCTGAAAAATGTTGCAGTGCTTCAGATGCACTCCTGTCGCTCAAGCAATCACTTCACAACGCTGACGCGGTATCCCGCCTGCCGGTAGAGATTGACCAGACCCATCTCGCCCGGCAGATGCAGGGCACCCACGGCGATGAAGGCAGCGCCCTTTTCCAGAAGCCCGCGGGATTGGTCACGCATCACGATGTTGCGGTCATCCAGAAGCGAACGGGTGAAACTGGACGGCGCACCCAAGCCCTCGCCGCGCAACACCTCGCCAAGCCGGGACAAGGCCGTGAGTTCGCCCAGTCTGTCGCCGAGATAGGCCTGCGTCATGGTTTCGCGCATGTCGGCGATCTGTTTGGCGCCACGGGCGGTTTCGATCAGCGCGATGGACGGGTTGAACCCGCCGATGCGCCGCAAGACCGCGATCTGGTCCTCGAGTTTTTCCAGGCCGACCGGATTCTTGCCCGCCCTGGCCCCAGCCACGCCGATCTTCTCGTCAACCGAGATCAAGCCCAGCGCCCGACGCTCGCGCTCACACTGGGGAGAAGAGAGGGCTATGATCAGAAACCAGGTATCGAAACGTTGCGCCCGCTCGGGTGAGATTCCGCGCTGTTGCAGCGCAGCCTCTACCAGCACGCGGTTGGACTGTGGCCACAAGCCTTCCAGGGCATTGCCGCTGCGGGCAACGCCTGCCAGGGCGATCTCCTGCGCGGCTTTCTCCTTCAGGCCCGGAGTGACCAGCTCGCTGATCTCCACCGCCACCGAGCGGCTGCGGGTGACCAGCGGGCGGATGCGGTTCATCTGGCGGTCGAGTCGGGGATCCGTGGAATGCATCGTGCCGAAGAGATAGGAGGGCTGCAGGCCCGGTTTCTCGATCCGCCAGAGCAGGCCATCGCCGTTCAAGACGGCCTTGCCCGCGGCCACGACCTTCTGGTGAGCCTCAGGCTCGCTTTTGGCCATGGCAGCCAGCAGATCGGACGCACCGCATGACGTCGGAACGGCTTTCGCCATCACCGGGGGCGAGAAGAGGGCGACACCCAGCGCAAGGCTGGCGGCAAGGAGGGGTTTGCGCATGTCTCAGAGCTTCCGGAGTGCGACGTCTTCGATCATGTGGCTCGCCCCCTTGCGCAACACGAGGCTGGCGCGAGGCCGCGTGGGCAGGATGTTTTCCCGAAGGTTGGGCAAGTTGATCTTTTCCCAAAGGCCGATGGCGACCGCAAGCGCATCTTTCTCGGACAACTTGGTGTAACGCTGAAAGAACGAGCGGGGATCCTGGAATGCCGTGAGCCTCAGGCGCATGAATCGCTCGATATACCACTGCCGCAGGTTCTCCTCCGCCGCATCGAGATAGATCGAGAAATCGAAGAAATCCGAGACGAAGGCGATGGCCCGGCCATCCTTGGCGAGCCTGCCCGGCTGCAGCACGTTGAGGCCCTCGAAGATCAGGATATCGGGTCGATCAACGGTGACGGTTTCGCCAGGTCGCACATCATAGGTCAGGTGCGAATAGGTTGGTGCCTGCACATGGCGCTCACCAGCCTTCACGGCGGAGAGAAACCGCACGATGGCCGATGCATCATAGCTTTCGGGAAAGCCCTTGCGCTCCATCAGGCCGAGGCGCTGCAACTCGGCGTTGGGCAGCAGGAAGCCGTCGGTCGTCACCAGTTCCACCTTGGGCGTGTTGGGCCAGCGCGACAGCAACGCCTTCAGCACACGCGCAGTCGTCGATTTCCCCACCGCCACCGAACCTGCGATGCCGATGACGTAGGGTGCCTTGCCGTCTTCCGCCATCAGAAACCGCTGCGTGGCCTTGAACAGCCCCTGGGTGGCCGCAACGTAGAGCGACAGCAGGCGCGACAGCGGCAGGTAGATCGCCACCACCTCCTCGACCGAGATCGGATCGTTGACGGATTGCAGCCGCACCAGATCATCGACCGTCAGGGTGAGCGGCGTATCCGCCCTGAGACGCGACCAGTCGCTGCGGGTGAAGACCCGGTAGGGATTGGGCTGCTCGAGAAGCTGGTCGGTGAATTTCTGATCCATCAGTCAGAGTTCCCGACGAGAGGCCTTTTCGGCCAGACCGCCTTGTTGGGTACGTCGCTTCAACTCATCCATCACGTTGGCCAGCGGTATCTTCATGCCATGCAACACCACCAGCAGGTGGTAGAGCACATCGGCAGCTTCCTTGGTGAGTTCGTCCCGGTTGCCCGAAATGGCGGCAATAACCGCTTCCACAGCCTCTTCACCCAGCTTCTTGGCCGGGCGCTCGATGCCATCGCGCAACAGTTTGGCCGTGTAGGACTCGTCGGGCGACGCGGCGGCGCGGGCACGGATGATCATGTCCAGATCGCTCAGGGTGAAGGCGCTCATGATTTGTGCAATAGCAGAAAATGGCGGTCTGGCGACTGGATATTGACAAATCACCGGTTTGGTTGCTTCTGCTCGCAGGCAATCGGCTTTTGCCGGTCAGCGGACCTCACCCATGCGTTTTGTAGCGATGAAAAAATCGACCAGGACCACCGCCACGCCGAAAGGCGTGACGAAAGGCTGACGTCTGCCTCGATCTCGGGAACTCCCCCGGCGGGGGACAGGTCAGGGTTCGGCGGCGACAAGCCCGGCGGATCAGGTTCCCCGGGGGAGATCCAACAAGAGCTT
>JANNEO010000154.1:0-9362 GCA_031378805.1 Hyphomicrobiales bacterium | reverse complement strand
CGAGATCCGCAGCGGAAGCGACAGCCGTCGCTCCGGCAAACACGGCGCCCGCGAGAGCGAGAGTCTTGAGGCTGCCCATAAGTCTAGTCCCTTGAGTTAGGCCAGACCCGAGATACGCAACGGCCTGACACTGATGCCAACGCCGAGAAAATGGCAGCTAAACCCTAAGGAGGGGTTAAGGTTAACGCTTAACCCTTGAGCAACCCGTCAAAATACAGCGACGCCGAACTGTTGTTGCAAAACCGCCACGTTGCCTGAATCCAGCTCAGATCTCAGGTTCGGCATCCTCGAGTGACTGCTCGATGGTGTGTTCGCCAAGATTCTTGGCGAGCTTTTTCAACAAACGACGCAAGCGACGAATGTCCTTGTCGTCAAAGCCGCTCAAGGCCTGCTTCTCGACCTTCCGCGCCGTCTTGCGCAGATCATCGATGCGGCTGCGCCCTTCATCCGTGATGAAAACCGCCACCTTCCTGGCATCGTCGTCGGTTCCCCGACGCTCCAGCAACCCTTGAGCCGCCATGCGGGCAATCATCTTGGACGCAGTCGGTGGCTTGATTCTCAGCGCATCCGCGATGGCCGTCATCGTCACGCCGTCCAGCTCCATCAACAGTTGCAGCACCTGGTCCTGCCCAGGAAACAGGCCAATGTCAGCGAGCAGAACTGCCGTGTAAGCCCTGTGCCGACGCGCAGCCAGCGTCAGGGCCTGTCCCACATCCTTGCCATCACCAGATTTTGCCATGCCCGGCTTTGCCGCGCCCTGCTTCGCCATGCCCTACCCCGTGTTCCGTCGGTGAAGTGGACTTGATCCATGACGCCATTGTGACAGCGTCATGAAGTGGACAAGGCCGCCTTCACAAGCTGGCTTGCCCGGGCAAAATCCATTTGTCCCGCATATTGCGCCTTGAGGGCGGCCACGACCTTGCCCATGTCTTTCATCGACGCCGCACCCGTCTCAGCCACGGCGGCGGCAATGGCGGCCTGCACGCCAGCGTCATCCATCTGCTTGGGCAGGTAGCCATGGATCACCTCGACCTCAGCCAATTCGCCAGCCGCGAGTTCGTTGCGTCCGGCCTGGGTGAAGATCGTGATCGATTCCTGGCGCTGTTTCACCATTTTCTGCATCAGTCCCAGGATGTCATCATCGGTCAACTGCCCCTTGCCCAGGCCACGGGCCTCGATATCCTTGTCCTTCAGCGCCGCCTGGACCATGCGGATCGTCGACACCCTGGCTTTTTCACCGGCCTTCATCGCAGTCTTGACGTCTTCGATCAGCGTTTCGCGCAGACCCATGGTTTTATCCCCTCAGGAAGGTCGTGATGTGGTTGACCATATGGGGTGTCTCGCCTAACACCGCCACCTAGCCATAAATCAGTCTTGCCAGTGCCGCAGCAGATCAGCCGCGCGAACCGGCTGGCGCGCGAGGGCATAGAATGACCAAGGGCAATCAGCAAGCCGCAACTGCGCAACCCAAAACGGCAGGCGACACGACCGCGGGCTGGATCGAGCCAATCGCAACCGCGGTGCTCGTGCTCGCCAATGGCACTGTGATCGAAGGTCTTGGACTGGGTGCCGTGGGCGATGCCGCCGGTGAAGTCTGCTTCAACACCGCGATGACGGGATACCAGGAGATCCTGACAGACCCTTCCTATGCAGGGCAGATCATCACCTTCACCTTCCCCCATATCGGCAATGTCGGGGTCAACGAGGAGGATGTCGAAACCGTCAACATGGCGGCCGACTCCGGCACGCGTGGCATCGTGCTGCACGCGGGCATCAGCTCGCCGTCCAACTATCGCGCGACGCGCCATCTCGATGCGTGGCTGAAGACGCGCGGCATCGTGGGCATGTCGGGTGTCGATACCCGCGCACTGACGGCCCTGATCCGTGACAACGGTATGCCAAACGCCATGATCGCGCATCACCCCGATGGCAAGTTCGACCTTGAGGCCCTGAAGAAGAAAGCCAGGGCACTCCCCTCCATGGCGGGACAGGATCTTGTGCCGCTTGTCACCGGCAGCCAGCGTTACAACTGGGCCGAAACCGATTGGCACTGGAACAAGGGCTATGGCCAACAGGACAAGACACAGTTCCATGTCGTTGCGATCGACTATGGCGTGAAGCGCAACATCCTGCGCCTGCTTGCCGAACGCGGCTGCAAGGTCACGGTGGTGCCACCCACAGCCTCTGCCGAAGAGATTCTGTTGCTGAAACCTGACGGTGTCTTTCTGGCCAATGGCCCGGGCGACCCTGAGGCGACGGGCGAATATTCCGTACCTGTCATCCAGGCGTTGCTGGAGCGCAAGATTCCGACATTCTGCATCTGCCTTGGCCATCAGATGCTGGCGCTCGCCATCGGAGCCAAGACCATGAAGATGAAGCAGGGCCACCATGGCGCCAACCACCCGGTGATGGACACCACCACCAGCAAGGTGGAGATCGTCTCGATGAACCATGGCTTCGCGGTGGATGCGAAGTCCCTGCCCGCGAACGCCAAGGAAACCCACCGCTCGCTCTTCGATGGCTCGAATTGCGGCATCGAACTCACCGACCGGCCGGCCTTCTCTGTCCAGCATCACCCCGAAGCCAGCCCTGGCCCGCGCGACAGCCATTATCTCTTCGACCGCTTCGTGGCGATGATGGACAAAGCCAGGGTCGCTGCCTGAGCCATGGCCAGCTGGATCGAGTACTGGAACTCCGACCATCCGATCTATGTGAATGATCGGCACAAGGCGCTGCACGCCTCAGGCATCGTGCGGGATTTCCAGCGCCACATCAAATCCCGTGATTCGGTGGTGCTGGACTATGGCTGCGGTGAGGCACTTTACGCCGATGACGTGGCACGGTCCTGTGGCAGGTTGGTCTGCTCCGATGCCGCCGACGCCGTGCGCAGCGCTCTGGCCGCAAGGGTCGCCAGCAACCCGAGGATCGAGGTCCAGTCCCCCGATCAGACCGCCGCTTTGCCGGATGCCACCTTTGATCTGATCGTGGTCAATTCGCTGCTGCAGTATCTGACCATCGACCAGCTTTCCCTGTTGCTGTCGCTGTGGCGGCGGCTGCTGAAAGCCGATGGTCGCCTGGTCATCGCCGATGTCGTGCCGCCCGATGTCAGCCCCGTGACCGATGCCGCAGCGCTGTTGTCCTTCGCCTTCAAGGGTGGTTTTGTCGGCGCGGCCCTCCTGGGCTTCGTGCGGACCGCGCTGTCCGACTACCGCCGACTGCGTGGCGAACTGGGCTTCACGATGCATGGCGAATACGATTTTCTCGCCATGCTCTCCCGCCATGGTTTCACGGCGGAGCGCACGCGCCCGAATTTCGGACACAACCAGAGCCGCATGACCTTCGTGGCGAAGGTTGCGGCGTAATCAAATCGCGCGCAGCACGTCTGCGGGTTGGCGTTGGGCCAGCGCCTCGATCAACCGGAGTTGTCGCGGCAGGCAGATCGTCTTGAGATCGTAGCTTGCCAGAATATCCCGGCGGGCCTGCTGGCGCAGCGGCATGAACTTTGACGGATCAGCCAAGCTCTCGGTGATCGTCTTCACCCACCCCTCGATATCGAAGAAATCCACGAGCAGGCCATTCTCGCCCTGCCGCAGAACCTCTTTCACAGGCGGTGTCGAGGAGCCGATGACCAGGCACTCGGCTGCGAGCGATTCCAGCATCGACCATGACAGCACGAACGGATAGGTGAGGTAAGCATGAACCCGGCTGACCTGCAGCAGCTTGCGGTATTCGCCGTAGGGGATGCGGCCGAGGAAGGCGATGCGCGTCATGTCGAGCCTGTCGCCAACCTCTTTCATCATCACCTCGCGCCAGCTCTTGCCGTCCTTTGGCGAGGAACCGTAGCTGACATCGTCTCCTCCGACGATCAGCGTGATGGCACCGGGACGCAGCTGCTGGATCGCAGGCAAGGCGCGCATGAACGTGTGGAAGCCCCGGTAAGGTTCGAGATTGCGGTTGACGAAGGTCAGCACCTCATCACCCGACTTGACCGTTCGCCCATCGGGCAGCGTGAAGACGGCCTTGCCATCTGGCACAATGAAATCCGTGTCGATGCCATCGAAGATGACGCTGGTCTTGGGCAGGTGGACCTCGGGCAGAGATGACCGCTGCCAGTGCGTCGGGCTGTAACACCAGTCGGAGGCGTCGAGTGCCAGAAGGTGATTGGCATTCTTCACCCGCGTCCGCGCACGCGACATGAGGGAATCGGCATGGAACTCGGGGTCGAAGTTGGTGTCGAGCCCCACCGAACGATAGAAGAATTCCATGAAGGCGAGCATCGGGCTGTCCGGCCAGACATCCTTGAGGAACAGCTGCTCCCCCCAGCCGGGATGCACCACGATGACATCGGGCGTGAAGCCCTTGCGCTTGAGTTCGGCAGCAGCGGCAGCAGCGGCCTCCCCCCGGATGACCTTGGTCTGGAAATCCTGCACGAGTGGAGCGAGCTCCCGCACCGGCTTGCGCTGGATGGTATAGCGACCGCAGGAAACGCCCGGCGTGGGGTAGCCCGGTTCGTTGATGCCCAACGCGATGACCCGATGCGCCTTGTCCGCAGCCAGCGCCGTGGCAGAATACCGGAACTGGCCGGGGAAATTCTGATGCACAAACAGGATGTTCAATTCGGGCAACTCCTCGCAATCCCCCCAGATTCGGCAGGATTGGTTACGAATCCATATCCGTTCGTCCTCCGCGCAGCTTTTTGACACCGCTGCGGACGGTCTTGGACTTGAGGCGGCGCTCGACTGCACCCTTCGTGGGTTTGGTTGGTCGTCGCTTGGGTGGCGGTGGCTTCGCAGCATCGCGGATCATCGCCACCAGGCGCGCAATCGCATCTTCCCGATTCTGCTCCTGGGACCGAAAGCGGTCCGCCGACAGCACGATCACGCCATCCTTGGTCAGCTTGCGGCCTGCAAGCTTCATCAGCCGCACCGCAATATCGGCAGGCAGGGAAGGGCTGTGCCTGGCATCGAAGCGGAGTTCGCAAGCCGTCGCCACCTTGTTGACGTTCTGCCCGCCAGGCCCCGACGAGCGCATGAAGGACAGGACGACCTCGCTGTCCTGCAACTGGATGAAGGGCGTGATCTCGATCATCAGCACTGGCTATCGCGCCTGGACTGTTCTGGCAAACCTTACCGCAGGCTTTACGGCCTTTCCCGAACATGATTATTGCATCATGCAAAGCGTTGTTTTCGGGAACGAAGCACGCGATGCCCTCGCCTTACAACACGCGACAGTCGCCAAGGGCTTCACACGATGCGCATCGAAAATGATCCCAAGCTTGATTTCAAGGATGTGCTGATCCGGCCCAAGCGCTCGACGCTGTCCAGCCGCAACGACGTGGCCATCGAGCGGACGATTCTCTTCCGCCATGCCAGGCGGACCTGGAGCGGCTTTCCGCTGATCGCGGCCAACATGGACGTCACGGGCACCATCCCCATGGCCAAGGCGCTGAAAAAGCATGGGGCCATGGTGGCGCTGCACAAGCACTATCCCGCGGAGGAACTGATTGCCTTCTTCAACGCCCCGGACAGCGCCAACAGCTTTTATACCATCGGCACGAACGAGGCCGATCATGCCAAGTTTCGGGCAGTCAAGCAGCAGGCTCCGATTCCCATGATCTGCATGGATGTCGCCAACGGCTATACAGAAAGCTTCACGGACATCATCAAGAGGGTGCGCGACGAGAACCCGGACGCTATCATCATGGCGGGCAATGTCGTGACCGGCGACATGACGGAAGCGCTCGTGCTGGCGGGCGCTGACATCGTCAAGGTCGGCATCGGGCCAGGCTCGGTCTGCACCACGCGCAAGATGACCGGTGTGGGCTACCCGCAGTTGTCAGCCATCATCGAATGCGCCGATGCAGCCCACGGCCTCAAGGGCCAGGTCTGCGGCGATGGTGGCCTGACTGTCCCGGGCGATGTGGCGAAAGCCTTTGGTGCAGGCGCCGATTTCATCATGATGGGCGGCATGTTGTCCGGCCATGACGAATGCGAGGGCGAGCTGATCTATGAGGAGCGCGACGGCCAGAAAACACCGGTGCGGATGCAGTTCTATGGCATGTCCTCCGACACCGCGATGAAGAAATACGCAGGCGGCGTGGCAAAGTATCGGGCCTCCGAAGGCAAGACGGTCGAGGTACCCTACCGTGGCCCGGTCAGCGGCACGATGCTGGAGATCATGGGCGGCGTACGCTCGATGATGACCTATATCGGCGCAGTCAGCCTGAAGGAGGTGCCCAAGCGCACCACATTCATCATGGTAAGCGCACAACTGAACACCGTTTTCGGACAGGGCTGAGGGCTAACGACATGAGCGTGAAAGCTGCCTTTGCCGCCCTGGACCGACACGCCACGGCCATGAAGTCTACATCCATGCGCACGCTCTTTGCTAACGATCCGAAGCGCTTTGACCGCTTCAGCTTCGCAGGCGCGGGCTTGAACCTGGATTTCTCGAAAAACCTGCTGACCACGCAGACACTGGACCTGCTCGTCCGCCTCGCCGACGCATCCGACCTGAAGGCCCGGCGCAAGGCGATGTTTGCGGGCGAGGCCATCAACACCACGGAAGGCCGCGCTGTCCTGCACACGGCGCTCAGGGCCGGTGGCGCGAGCAAGGCCAAGGTGGACGGTGTCGCCGTTGACCCGCTGATTGAAGCGGAACTCACGCGCTTCCTGGCATTTGCGGAAGATGTGCGCTCCGGACGTTATGCGACGGCCAGCGGCAAACCCTTCACCGACGTGGTCAATATCGGAATCGGCGGCTCGGATCTCGGCCCAGTCATGACCACCTTGGCACTGGCACCCTATCATGATGGTCCGCGCCTCCATTTCGTCTCGAATGTGGATGGCGCGCATCTGGCGGACACTTTGAAGACGCTGGATCCGGCCCGCACGCTCGTTCTCATCGCATCCAAGACCTTCACCACCCAGGAGACGATGGCCAATGCCATCTCGATCAGGCTGTGGATGGAAAAGAAGCTGGGCAAGGCAAAAGCCGGGCAGCATTTTGCCGCGCTCTCAACGGCCAGCGCCAGGGTCGAGGCGTTCGGCATCGACCCGACACGCATGTTCGGTTTCTGGGACTGGATCGGCGGGCGGTATTCCGTGTGGTCCGCCATCGGCCTGTCGCTGGCGATTGCCGTTGGCGCGAAGCATTTCAAGGCATTCCTTGGCGGGGCCAAGGCGATGGATGATCACTTTCGCACGGCAGCACCTGCCAAGAATCTTCCCGTGATGCTGGCGCTTCTGGGTATCTGGAACCGCAATGGGCTGGGCTTCGCGGCCCATGCGGTGCTGCCCTACGAGCAGCGGCTGACGCGCTTCCCGGCCTACCTTCAGCAGCTTGACATGGAATCGAACGGCAAGAGTGTGACGCACTCGGGCAAGCCGGTCGCCAGGGCAACGGGTCCGCTGGTCTTCGGCGAGCCCGGCACCAACGGGCAGCACGCCTTCTACCAACTTATCCATCAGGGCACAGACGTGATTCCGTGCGATTTCCTGATCGGCGCGGAAGGGCATGAACCGGACCTCGCCCACCAGCACAAGCTCCTCATCGCCAATTGCCTGGCACAGACTGAAGCGCTGATGAAGGGCCGCACACTGGCTGAGGCGACGGGGCAATTGAAGGCCCAAGGCCTGTCAGTGTCCGAGATCAAACGCCTCGCACCGCACAAGGTATTTCCGGGTAACCGGCCAACCAACACGATCTTCTATGCGAAGCTCGACCCCGCCACCCTTGGCAGCCTGATCGCGCTCTATGAACACAAGGTCTTCGTGCAGGGCGCAATCTGGGGTATCAACTCCTATGACCAATGGGGCGTGGAGCTGGGCAAGGAGCTTGCCAGCAGCCTGCAACCCATGGTCGAAGGACGGGAAAAAACCGTGGGGCGCGATTCCTCGACGGCAGGCCTCATCAAGGCTCTCAGCAGACTATCGGGATAGGAATTCAGGACATGGCGCAAGAGAAGCTGAAGGACCATATCGTCGAGCGCACTCTGGAGCGGTTTCTCTTTGCCAGCCGCTGGCTGCTCGTGCCGTTCTTCGTGGCATTGGTCGTGTCGCTCGTTGTCCTGATGTTCAAGGCGCTGCAGGAGCTCTGGCATTTCATAACCCATGCCTTCGTGGCCACCGAAAGCGACGTGATCCTGGGTGTCCTGGCGCTGATTGATCTGACCCTGACGGGATCGCTGATCCTGATCGTCATCTTCTCCGGCTACGAGAATTTCGTGTCCAAGATCCAGCACTCCGATCATGAGGACTGGCCGGAGTGGATGAGCAAGATCGACTTTTCAGGCCTCAAGCTGAAGCTTCTGTCGTCCATCGTCGCTATCTCCGCGATTCAGGTGCTCAAGGCCTTCATGAATCTGAAGAACATCAGCGACCGCGACCTGATGTGGTATGTGGGAATCCACATGATGTTTGTTCTCTCCGGTGTCTTCATGGCTTGGACCGACAAGATCAGCGGCGAAAGCAAGAGCAGCAAGGACACTGTGAAAAAGAAGGATGCTTACGAAACCGGTGGCGGTCACTGACAGGCGGGCGCAAGATCAGCCGTCGCTGCAAATCCGCTGCAAGGCGCGCCATTCTCCGTCGTCGAGCAGTGGCGTTCTTGCGCCTGAGGGAGCGCGTGCATTGATCGCGGCGATGCGGTCATCCGTCACCGGATGACTCAACACCAGTTCCAGCTGCCGTTCGCCCGGCGAACGGGCGACACGCCTGAGGAAGCTGCCCAGAGCCTTCACGTCACCTCCTGCCTTGGTCATGACATCGATGGCAAAAGCATCGGCCTGCGCTTCGTTCTCGCGGGAATAGCGGCTGCCCAGCAGGAACTTCGTGCCGATCACCAAGGCACCGGCTCCCGTGAAGTCGCCCAGCAGCGTTCCGACCAGGAAAGACACGCCACCGGCATGGATGATGCCGCGCATCGCATCGCGGTGGGCGACATGGCCCATCTCATGCGCGAGAACACCGGCCACCTCGTCAGGCCCCTGCGCCCGCTCGATCAGGGCGCGCATGAACACGATCTTGCCGCCGGGCAACGTGAAGGCATTCTGGACAGAGGAATCCAGAACCTTGACGTCAAGACTGCCAGGCAATGCAGCATGGCGCACCAGCCGTTCGACCATGGTGTCCAGCGCCCGCTTGCCCGGCCCATTGCCCTGCGCCGTGCAGACCTTGGCGGCATCGCCCGAAAGCTGGCGGAGCACTTCGCCCTCCACTGCCTTGCCCAGCGCAACCTCGGTGCTCCAGGGCACGAGCGGAGCCAGGCGCGTGGCGAGCGCGGGAATGCCGTAGAACACCACCGCCCCCAGAGAAACCACGGCGGCCAGCGACCAACCGATGATCTTCATGCGGAAACGGTTG
>JANNEO010000016.1:0-15091 GCA_031378805.1 Hyphomicrobiales bacterium | reverse complement strand
ACGCGCTTCCGCCCGCATCGGAATCACCACCCTTGCGTCGACAGCGGTGTGAACATCGTCGGGCACACCTGCGCTTTCCCGCCCCACCATCAGGATATCGCCTGTGACAAAGCGGAACGCCGTGTGCGCCTCGGCACCCTTTGTTGTCAGCAGCACCAGCCTTGCGCCTTGCGCCCGACGCTCCGCATCGAACGTGGACCACGAGACATGCCGCCGGATATCCACCTGATCGAGATAATCCATTCCCGCACGGCGGAAATGGCGGTCTGACACGGGAAAGCCGGCAGGCTCTATGATGTCGACACCAACGCCAAGACAGGCCGCCATGCGGATCATGGTGCCCGCATTCTGCGGGATATCAGGCTGGTAGAGCGCGAGGCGGAGCGGCATGGAATGTCTCCTTCTTCTCCCCTTACGGGAGAAGGTGTCATGCGGAACGCATGACGGATGAGGGGTATTGCGAAGCAAGTCTTGTGCAACTGCAGCTTGGTCGAGCCTCGAAGTTTCGCTCTGCGAGACCCCTCATCCGGTCGGCATTCGCCGACCACCTTCTCCCCCAAGGGGAGAAGGAAGATGAGCGTCACGCCAACCGCTCCAGCCCTGCGATGGCCCGTGCGAAATCCTGTGCCGCGAACGGCTCCAGATCATCCACCCCCTCGCCTACACCGATGAAATGGATTGGCAATTTGAATTTTTCTGCGATGGCGACGAGGATGCCGCCCCGCGCCGTGCCGTCGAGTTTGGTCATGACGAGGCCGGTAACGCCTGCCGTCTTGCCGAAAATCTCGACCTGGCTGAGCGCGTTCTGGCCCACCGTCGCGTCCAGCACCAGCAGCACGCCGTGCGGAGCGGTTTCATCCAGTTTCTTGATGACGCGAACGACCTTTTCAAGCTCCGCCATCAGCTCGGTGCGGTTCTGCAAGCGCCCTGCCGTGTCGACCAGCAGCACATCGACATTCTGGTCCCGCGCGGCCTTGACAGCATCGAAGGCGAGGCCGGCTGCATCACTGCCCTGGTCCCGCGCGATGACAGGCGCTCCCGTGCGCTCGCCCCAGACCTTCAACTGCTCGATGGCGGCGGCGCGGAACGTATCTCCTGCCGCCAGCATGACGCTTTTGCCTTCCGCCTTGAACTTGAAGGCCAGCTTGCCGATGGTCGTGGTCTTGCCAGAGCCATTCACGCCGACCATGAGGAGGACATACGGCTTGATCGCCGGATCAAGCACAAGCGGCATGGCCACGGGCGCGAGCACCTTGGCCACCTCCTCCGCCAGGATCGCTTTCACCTCCTCCGGCTCGATTTCCTTGTCGTAGCGACCCTTGCCGACCGCGCTGGAGATACGCGCTGCGACATCGATGCCCAGATCTGCCTGGATCAGCAGATCCTCCAGCTCCTCCAGCGTTTCGGCATCGAGCTTGCGCTTGGTGAACAGCCCGGTAATGCCGCCCGAGACGGTGCTGGCGGTGCGTGAAAGACCGCTCTTGAGTTTTTGCCACCAGCTGACCTTGGCCGGCGGTTCATCGACAGCAGATGCGAGGACAGCAGGTGCGAGGATGGAAGGTGCGAGGACTGAAGGTTCGGCAACCGTTTCGGCCTCGGCTTTCTCGGCGGCAATCCTGACAGCGTCAGCCTTCTCGGCTGTGGCTCTCTGGATCTCGGCCTCTTCGGCTTGCGCACGTTCGGCAGCCAAACGGATAACACGCTCCGCGGCGATGCGCTCCTCATCAAGACGCAACTGCTCGGCATGGGCCGCTTCAGCTTTTGCCGCCTCGCGCCTGGCGTCTTCCGCACGCTTTTGCGCGGCAATGCGCTCGGCTTCTGTGCGCTCGCGCTGCGCCTTGTCACGAAGCGCCGTCGCTGCGGTTTCTGCCTCTGCAGCTTCCTGGGCCTGCACATTGTCCAACGCGTCTTGCCGTGACTGCGCGGCAGCAGCGGTTTCAGCCGCAACCCGTGCTTCCGCAATCTCACGGGCAATACGCTCTGCCGCATCATCCACAATCGACGGCGCATCGGGAGCCGGCGCAACCTCTGTCTCCGTCTTGCCGAAGCCGAAGAGGCGCTTGAAGAAGCCGGGTTGCTTGTCGTCAGCCATGCAGCGGTCCTTGATGTGCCATCAGCTTCTGCCCGTCATGCCCGATGATCGCAAGCCTGTGCATCTCGCCCGGTGGCAGCGCGCACCCAAGCCGGACTGGCGTGAAATCCTCGGCCCGGCCAATGCCATCGCGCTCGCTGAGCACGCTAAGTTCTCTGCCGATCTGCCGATCCAGATGACTGGCGAGCCGCGCCGCACCCGCCATGCGCAGCTGGCGCGCCCGCTCCTTGATCACGTCAGGCGCCACCTGCGGCATACGAGCTGCTGGCGTGCCCCGGCGTGGGGAATAGGGAAAGACATGCAGATGCGTCAGTCCGCACTCCTCAAGCAGGCGAAGCGAATGTCCAAACATCATGTCATCCTCGGTCGGGAAGCCAGCGATGATGTCGGCCCCGAACACGATGTCCGGGCGGGCCTTTCGCGCCGACTCGCAAAAGCGGATCGCATCGTCGCGGCCATGGCGGCGCTTCATGCGCTTGAGGATCATGTCGTCACCGGATTGCAGCGACAGGTGCAGATGCGGCATCAGCCGTCTGTCCCCCGCGATGATCTCCATGAGTTCGTCATCCACTTCGATGGAATCGATCGACGACAGGCGCAACCGTTCCAGGTCTGGCACATGCCGCAATATCTGTTGCAGCAGCCTCCCAAGGCGCGGCTGACCGGGCAGGTCATGTCCATAGGACGTGATATCGACGCCGGTGATCACGATCTCGCGGTAGCCGTTGCCGACCAGCCGCTTCACCTGTTCGACCACGTCTCCCATGGCGGCAGAGCGCGAGTTTCCCCGACCATAGGGGATGATGCAGAAGGTGCAGCGATGATCGCATCCATTCTGCACCTGCACGATGGCGCGGGCACGGCCTTCGATGGCATCGATCATCTGCGGAGCCGTCTCCCGCAGTGCCATGATGTCGTTGACCCGCACGCGCTCCGTACGCGGCGCCAGCAGGCTGGTCCCCGCCTGTCCCCAGGTGGCCGCAACAAGCTTGATGTCGTTGCCGATGACCTGTGCCACCTCCGGCATCGCGGCAAAAGTTTCCGGCTCGGTCTGGGCAGCGCATCCTGTGACAATGATGCGGCGCTCAGGCCGGTCGCGCGACAACCGACGAATGGTCTGGCGCGCCTGCTTCACGGCTTCTGCCGTGACCGCACAGGAATTCACGATCACCAGATCCTGCTCACCCGCCTGCTGGGCCAATACACGCATGACTTCTGATTCATGCGTGTTGAGGCGACAGCCGAAGGTGACGACTTCGACAGTCATGCCGCACCAGCAAACAGGGCAGGATCCAGCCTGGTCTCGAACTCCAGTTCCACCGGCCCGGTCATGATCACATGGTCATTCTCCCGCCAGTCGATCAGCAGGTCACCGCCGGGCAGACTCACCCTTACCCGACGCCCCGTGAGGCCGCGCCGATGTGCGGCCACCACCGCAGCGCACGCCCCCGAGCCGCAGGCCCGCGTCAGCCCTGCTCCGCGTTCCCAAACCTTGAGGACCAGCGCGTCGCGGGACGTGACAGCAGCCAGCGAGATATTTGCTTTCTCCGGAAACAGCGGATGGGTTTCAAGCAGAGGCCCGGTGCGGGCCAGGTCATGAGCCTCGACGTCCGCGACAAAGAATACGCCATGCGGATTGCCCATGCTGACGCCGCCAAAATCAGTCGGAAAATCCGCTTCAAGGAAAGCCGTATCAAGCGGAATGCGCGTGGTGTCCGGCACGTTGCGGCTGATCGGAATGTCCCGCCAGCCAAGGCCGGGCCTGCCCATATCGACGGAATAGGACCACGGCCCGAGCCGCTCGCAGGCAAGCTGGCCCGCCCGCGTTTCAACGATCAACCGATCACGCCCTGTCTGGGCCGACAGCACCTGCGCCACGCAGCGCGTGCCGTTGCCACACGCCCCCGCCTCCGTACCGTCGATGTTGTAGATCAGGACGAACGCCTCGGTTCCCGCTGTTCTGGTATCATGCAGCACCATCATCTGGTCGAAATGCAGGCCAGAACCACGACCGATGGCTCGCGCTTCCGCCGCCGTCACCACATGCTCAGATCCGCGCAGATCAAGCACGACGATCTCGTTGCCAAGGCCGTTCATCTTGAGAATGGAATGGTTTTCGAGAACGGTCATGACACTCGCGGCACGAACTGAGGCAACCTATGGACTGCCGCGCATATAGGGGATGCTGCGGCCCACGCCAAATCCGCCCAGATATCGTGATACTGTGATCCTGTAATAAGGCGTCTTGCCATCAGATTGCCGATCTTTCACTTGACCCTCGGGACGGTCGGACCATTTGATCGGGCGAGACTGACTTGTGTGGAATCATACGGTACACCCATGCCGGTTCCACCATCAGCAACGGGCAGACAACACGGCTATGAAGATTGGACGTGATATGCAGAAATACACGATATCCCTTGTGTTGCTGCTGGCATCCGCTGCGGTTCCTTTTGCACAGCAGCAACCCATATCTCCACCGACAGCCCCCCCGCCGCAGGTATCTCCGCCCACCGTTGCCGTGCCCGCCTTGCCGCCGCCAGGCTCACTGACGACGCCACCTGCCGCCCCCAATCCGCTCTCGCCACCCTTGACGTCTGCGCCGCCACCTGCGGTCTCCAATCCGCAGCAGCCGCCCGGAACCCTGCCTCAGACAGAGGAGCAAGCGAAGACGCCCGATATCGGCGGCCCGACCGAGATGGTGCTCGAGTCCCGCCCGGTGATCCTTTTGCGCGGCCAATCCACATGGGATGACGGTTTCGAGACGCTCATGGACTCTTTCCAGAAGCTGACGGACGAAGCCAAGAAGCGCTCACTTCCAACCCAGGGAAGGCCACAGGCGGCCTTCATCGCCACCGATGATTTCGGCTTCAAGTTCGAGGCGATGCTGGTCTTGACCACTGAGCCAGCGTCGCCGCCGGTAGGCCTCCTCAAGGAATTTCAGATTGGCAAATCGCCCGCAGGCAAGACGTTGAAATTCACCCATATCGGTGCCTATGACGACATCGACACCACCTATGAGGCGATCACGGCCTATCTCGACGAGAAGGGCCTGAAGGCCCGCAATATCTTCGTCGAGGAATACATGAACGACCCCAAGACCTCTGAAGACGCGACTCTGGAGATGAACATCTACGTCCTGGTGGAGTGAGGCTCGCCTCAACCGCTAGAGCATGACGTTGCTAGCCTTCCCACACCTGCCCTGGCTGGAAAGCCGGGAACGTGCGGGGATCGACACCAGCTTCGGCCAGTGCCATTCCAAGAGCCATGCGCGGCTCGTCGACACCTTCATTCGTCAGGTTGAATGTGCCCCAGTGGTGCCCGATGGCGGTCTCTGCGCCAAGCTCCTGGAAGACTTTCACGGCCTCTTCCGGATTCATATGCTGTTCTTTCATGAACCAGCGCGGCTCGTAGGCACCAACGGGCAGCAGAGCGAGGCGGAAGCCGCCGTACTTCGCCTTCATCTGGGGAAAGATGGACGCCTCATCATAGCCCGTATCGCCACAGGCATAGATGCGTCCTGCCGGACTCTCGATCACGAAATTGCCCCACAGCGCCATGAAGCGGTCACCCATGCCACGTGCCGACCAGTGCAGTGTCGGCTCCAGCGTGACCTTCACTCTGTCGGACAAGGCCACGCTGCCGCCCCAGTCCTGCACCATGAGCAGCGGTGCCAGATCCGCATCCGCCGAACGCAAGATGGTGTCATTGCCCAGCGGCACGATGATTCTGGGCGCATAAGCCCTGGCCAGGGCCGATAACGTCGCCACATCCATGTGGTCGTAATGGTTATGCGTGAGGAGCACCGCATCGATCTTTGGCAAATCGACCAGTGCGATACCTGGCGCATTGACACGCCTTGGTCCGGCAAAGGACACGGGGCTGGCCCGGTCTGACCATACCGGGTCCATCAGCAAGTTGAGACCGCCAGTCTGGATGAGATAGCTCGCATGTCCGACGAGCGTGACGCGCAGGCCGCTGTTGACGCGAGCTGGGGGCTTGTCGCTGTAGGCGCTGGGAAACTGTGCGGGCCAGCCGACCTTGCCACCACCGAACTGCCACTTCAGCAGGTCGGTCCGCGACTTTTCCGCAAAATTGGCGCGACCGGGCGAAAAGAACTTCAATCCATCGAAATGATCGCTGATCGGGCCGGAGTAATAGGGATTCTTGGGTTTGCGCAGCATGGCGTAGGCGGTTCCTCCGCTGATTGCGGCGAGCGAGGTGAGACCCAGAAGCTTGAGGGCGGAGCGGCGTTTCATCTGGCTTGAGATAGCCGGAATGGCCGAAGACTCAACCCCGCCCCGCCCACAATCCAGGTGACGATCACAGATTTACAATACTTTACGCCATCGCAGCGCAGGCGACATGCGCAAGCCCCATCTTGTGAGCATTCCCGCCAAGTTATGGGGGACCATCAGCCCAAGGAGGGCATCATGTCTGATATCAATACTGGCACACCACCGCTTCCCAATCCGCAGCCGCGTCGGCCCTTCACCAACAGCCGCTGGTTCATCGGCGCGGTCATCGTTTCCGTCGGCCTGATCGGTTTCGGTGTCGGGCGCGTCACGGGCTGGCGCGGTTCTTTCATGGGCCATGCCCAGATGCAGGGACATGGACCAGGCCAGCACGGAGGCATGGATGGCCAGCGTGGCTCCTTCGGTTTTGGCCCGGAAAGGTTCATTGATCGTGCGCTCGGCCAGGTGAATGCCACCCCGGAGCAAAAGCAGAAGGTCACACAGATCGCCCAGAACGCCTTTTCCGAAATGCGCCCGCTGCGCGAGCAGCGCCGTGCCGTCCAGACCCAGTTGGCGACACTCCTGAAGGCGGAGACCATTGACCGCGCCGCCCTGGACAAGCTGCGTATGGAGCAGATCACCACGGCGGAAACCGTGACCAAGCGCCTGGGACAGGCCATCGCCGAGGCTGCCGAAGTGCTGTCGCCCGCCCAGCGCCAGCAACTCGTCGAACGCTGGGAAAGCCGTCGCCGCTTCTGGCGGGGGTGAAACCGTTCCACTGGCACATCCGTGATTGATCAGGATACAACGCCTCCATGACCCATATCCTGATGATCGAGGATGATGCGCGGCTGGCGGAGATGGTGGCACACTATCTCCGCCAGGCCGGCTTTGCCGTGTCCCACAGGGAAGACGGAGCGTCAGGCATCGCCGCCCTGCGCCAGGAACCGGTGGACCTGATCCTGCTTGACCTGATGTTGCCCGATAGCGACGGACTCGACGTGTTTCGCCGCATCCGTGCGCTGCCCGATGCCGCGGCACAAACCCCGGTGATCATGCTGACAGCCAAAGGCGATCCGATGGACCGGGTGGTTGGACTTGAAATCGGGGCGGAGGATTACGTCTCCAAGCCCTTCGAGCCGCGCGAGCTTCTTGCCCGCATTCGTGTTGTCCTGCGGCGCGGTGCAGGCGCGGCATCGCAGATCACACCGGGCGACATCCTGCGCTTCGGCAGGCTGGAGATTGACCGCGGCGCACGCATGGCGCGACTTGCTGGCGAGGACCGCCTGCTGACCAGCCACCAGTTCGCACTGTTGCAAGCCATGGCGGAACGGCCAGGACGCGTGCTGTCACGCGAGCAGCTGATCACCCTGGCGACTGGCACGGCGCAGGCCTACGATCCCGTTCTGGACCGTTCCATCGATGTGCATGTCGGGCGCATCCGCGCAGCCATCGAGGACGATGCCAAGCAGCCTCGCCGCATCATCACGGTACGCGGCGCGGGCTATGTCTTTGCCAAGGTCCAGCACTGATGGCCCGCCTCTATTTCCGGATCTATCTCGCCGTCATCAGCAGCTTGGTGCTTTTTGCGGTGCTGGCAGCCGCTACCTGGCGACTGACCGCAGATGACGGACGCTTCGGCCATCGCCGGGATTTCGCACGAGGCATCGTGGAGCAGCTTGCACCACCCGCCAACCTGTCCCCTGAGGAGCAGAAGATGCACCTCCAGCGCATCCGCGAGGCCAGCGGCTATGACCTCGCAATCTTCGGTCCGGACGGGCAACTGATTGCCGATGCCAGTGATGGCGTGTTTCGCCTGCCCGGCGGCATGAAGGGACCGGGCGATCCACCGCCGCGTGTCAGCCATTGGCGCACGCATCACTGGGCGCAGGTGGTACCGCTGCCGGATGGTCGCTCCATCGTCGCGGCCCGCCCCCGCGGTGAGCGTGGCGAGTGGCGTCGCCTCGGCCCGCTCTGGGCTCTGCTAGGCATCGCGCTTGCCGTGGGCATCGCGGCCTATCCCGTGGTGCGGCGGCTGACGCGGCGGTTGGAAACCCTTCAAACCGGCGTCACGGCGCTTGGTTCCGGCGACCTGTCCGCGCGGGTCAAGGTGGAGGGAAAGGACGAGATTGCTCGCCTGGCCCTCACCTTCAACGCGGCGGCCGATCGTATCCAGGCGCTGGTCGGTGCCAACCGGTCGCTGCTGGCCAATGCCTCGCATGAGTTGCGCTCTCCGCTGGCCCGCCTGCGGATGGCGCTGGAAACCCTGCCCGCCGACACACTGGAGAAGACCCGGCGCGAGATCACCCGCAATATCCAGGAACTGGATCAGCTGATCGACGAAATTCTGCTGTCCAGCCGTCTCGATGCCGGAGCCGAACCACTCGCCCGCGAGGAAATAGACTTCGTCGGCCTGGTCGCGGAGGAATGCGCCGTCACCGATGCGAGCCTCACCATCAGCAAGGTCGGCCTGCCCATGGTGACGGGCGATCCGCGCCTGCTGCGCCGCCTCATCCGCAACTTGCTGGAAAACGCAGAACGCTACGGCGGGGGCGTACCAGAGGTGAGCATCGTCGTTGCCGTGGCGGGTGTGACACTCGATGTCGCTGATCGCGGCCCCGGTGTGCCCGAAAGCGAGCGCGTGCGCATCTTCGAGCCATTTTACCGCGTCAAGGGTGCCCGCGAGCGCGACGGCGGCGTCGGTCTGGGCCTCGCGCTGGTCCGCGAAATCGCGGCGAAACATGGCGGCACGGTGGAATGTCTGGCACGGGAGGGCGGCGGCAGCCTGTTCAGGGTGGTGCTGCAACTCGCTCGTCTTTCTTGACATGGCAACCTCTTTCCCCCATACGCCACACCAGATTTCAACACATCGTTGACGTCGAGCCACTGTCCAGCCCGAGAGGCCGGAGGTCACAGTCCCGCAGCGCGTAGCGCCCCGGGGCTCGAATACGTTTGGAGACTGCACGCGGATGTTTGACGGCCTGCAACAGCGCCTTTCCGGCATTCTGGACAAGCTGAAGGGCCGTGGTGCGCTCTCCGAAGCGGATGTCAACGAGGCGCTCCGCGAAGTGCGCCGCGCCCTGCTTGAGGCCGATGTGGCGCTGGAAGTCGTGCGCCCGTTCATCGACAAGGTGCGCACCCGCGCCGTGGGTGCCGAGGTCGTCAAATCCGTGACGCCGGGCCAGATGGTCGTGAAGATCGTCAATGACACGCTGGTCGAGATGCTGGGCGCGACCGCCGACCCCATCGACCTCAACGCAACGCCACCCATGGCGATCCTGATGGTCGGCCTGCAGGGATCCGGCAAGACCACGACGACCGCGAAAATCGCCAAGCGGCTGTCGGATCGCTTCAAGAAGAAGGTGTTGCTGGCCTCGCTCGACACGCGCCGCCCCGCCGCCATGGAGCAGTTGCAGATCCTGGCAAAACAAGTCGAAGTCGACTTCCTGCCCATCGTTTCAGGTCAAAGCGCCATCCAGATCGCAAAACGCGCGCAGGAAGCCGCGCGCCTCGGCGGTTTCGATGTGCTGATCCTCGATACAGCCGGACGCACCACTGTCGATCTCGACCTGATGGCGGAAGTGGCCGATGTGAAGGCCGCGACCAATCCGCATGAGGTGCTGCTGGTCGCCGACGCGCTGACCGGCCAGGATGCCGTCAAGACGGCTATGGCCTTCGACCAGGCACTTGGCATCACCGGCATCGTGCTGACGCGCGTCGATGGTGACGGGCGAGGGGGTGCGGCGCTCTCGATGCGTCATGTCACGGGCAAGCCGATCAAGCTGGTGGGCGTCGGTGAAAAGGTGGATGCGCTGGAGGATTTCGATCCCGCCCGCGTCGCCAACCGCATCCTGGGCATGGGCGACATTGTCGGCCTCGTCGAAAAGGCGGTCCAGAACATCGATCAGGAAAAGGCCATGGAACTTGCGCAGAAGATGCGCCGGGGAAAAATGGACCTGTCCGACATGAAGGCACAACTGCAACAGATGATGCAGATGGGCGGCCTCGGCGGCGTCATGGGCATGTTGCCCGGTGTCGGCAAGATGAAAGACCAGATGGCCTCAGCGGGCATCGACGACAAGATGCTCAAGCGGCAGATCGCCATCATCGACAGCATGACACCGTGGGAGCGCGCGCACCCTGACGAACTGAAGAACAGCCGCAAGGTCCGCATCGCCAAGGGCGCCGGTGCCACCGCCGCAGACATCAACAAGGTGCTGAAAATGCACCGCGGCATGGCCGACATGATGAAGATGATGGGCGGCCCGGGAAAACGCGGACCGATGCAGGGCCTGAAGAACATGTTCGGGCTTGGCGGCGGGGGCGGTATGCCCTCGCCAGAGCAGATCGCCGAGATGCAGAGCAAGATGGGCGGCGGCGGAATGCCTGGAGGACTTGGCGAGATGCCGAAGGGTCTCGGCGCCCCGCCTGCAGGTCTTGGTCGCCCAGGACTGCCTGGTATGCCCGGTCTCCCCGGTCTTGGCGGCCCGAAATCACCGTTTCCACCCGGATTCAACCCGTTCGGCGGGAAGAAGAAATAACCCGATCCTTCAACTGAACTGACCAAACCAAAGGAACCACTCCATGCCCGTCAAGATCC
Organism: Hyphomicrobiales bacterium; assembly: GCA_031378805.1. Lineage (GTDB taxonomy): Bacteria > Pseudomonadota > Alphaproteobacteria > Rhizobiales > Beijerinckiaceae > JADCCX01. Next base: position 4,164 of record JANNEO010000016.1, on the reverse strand, counting down.
GTCTCGCCCGCGCTGGCGCCAAGAAGCGTCCCTTCTACCGCATCGTCATTGCCGAGGCGACCGCGCCACGCGATGGCAAGTTCATCGACCGCATCGGCACCTTCGATCCGATGAAGCCGAAGGACGCGGCAGACCGCGTGATCATCGATCTCGAAGCCGCGAAGGCCTGGCTCGCCAAGGGCGCCCAGCCAACCGACCGTGTGCTGCGTTTTCTCGATGCGGCCGGCCTGATGAAGCGCCCTGCCCGCAACAACCCCAAGAGCGCCGAACCCGGCCAGAAGGCGGTCGAACGCGCGGCTGCAAAGATCAAGAAGGAAGATGCCAGGGCGGCGGCACTTGCGGCTCCCGCACCGGTGGCTGAGCCTGTGGCAGAAGCTGCGGCTGAGTGATTCTCCAGCTTCCCTTCCCCCCTGGGGGAAGGTGGCTGCCAGAGGCAGACGGATGAGGAAGAACCTCCGTCCGTTGTGGCTCTCCCTCATCCGGTCGGCATCCGCCGACCACCTTCTCCCATGGGAGAAGGAAGGTTCAGCACATGACGTCTTCCCTCATCATGAATCCTCCTTTGGTGGTTCTTGGCGTCATCGGCGCACCCCATGGCGTCAAGGGTGAGGTGCGCGTCAAATCCTCCACCGCCGATCCGCTCGGCATCGCTGGATATGGCCCCGTGACACTGCCCGATGGCCGCAAGCTCAAGATCAAGAGCGTGCGGCCTGGCGGTGAGGTCGTCATCGTCAAGCTGGAAGGCATCAACGACCGCAACGCGGCTGAGGCGCTGAAATTCCAGACGCTGGCCGTACCGCGCGACAAGCTTCCGCCAACCGACGACGAAGATGATTTCTATCATATCGACCTGATGGGCCTGCGCTGCGAAACGGCGGATGGCACGCTCATCGGCCATGTCACCGCCGTGCATGATTTCGGCGCCGGTGACATTCTCGATATCCGCACCGAGAAGGGGCCGCATATCACGCTGGGATTCAGCAAGATCAACGTGCCTGTGGTGGATATCACGGGGGGGCGCTTGATCGTGGCCATGCCCGATGCGGTGGAAGTGAAGGGCGGGGAGTGATTGCTCCGGCCCCGTGAGCTTGGCATAAGCGTTATGCGTCCTTCGAGATGCCGCTTCGCGGCTCCTCAGGATGAGGAGTTCTGAGGGTTGCAATCCACAAACGTCCTCATCGTGAGGAGCACTCTCGAGGGCGTCTCGAAGGACGTACAGCATTCGTGCAACACCAAGGCCCCATGACCTTTCGCGCCACCATCCTGACGCTTTATCCCGAGATGTTTCCCGGCACACTCGGGCATAGCCTTGCGGGTGAAGCGCTGGCGAACGGGTTGTGGCAGCTCGAAACCCGCCAGATCCGCGATCATGGCCAAGGCCGCCACCGAGTCGTCGATGACACTCCGGCGGGCGGCGGCGTCGGCATGGTGCTGAAGGCCGATGTGCTGGCTGCAGCCATCGATGCGGCATCGCCAGCGGATGACACCCGCCCGCGCCTGCTGATGTCGCCGCGCGGCCGACCATTCACACAGGGCGAAGCAAGAGCCTTATCGGCAGGTCCAGGCGTCGTCATTGTCTGCGGACGCTTTGAGGGCGTAGACGAGCGCGTGATCGCGGGGCGCAACCTTCAGGAGGTCTCGCTGGGTGACTACGTGCTCTCTGGCGGCGAGGTGGCGGCGCAGACCCTGCTCGATGCCTGCGTGCGTTTGATCCCCGGCGTCATGGGCAAGCTGGAATCGGCCTCCGAGGAAAGCCACGAGAATGGCCTGCTGGAATACCCGCACTACACCCGCCCGCGCGCATGGGAAGGTCTGCCGATCCCAGACATCCTGCTGTCCGGCGATCACGCCAAGATTGCGGCGTGGCGGCGCAAACAGGCCGAAATCCTCACGGCAGAACGCCGCCCTGATATGCAGCAGAAACACAACTTTAAGTTGTAGTCGGTAAGAATGATCCTTCCAGCACTTTGGGAGGGATCATGTTTAGCACGAAGGAATTGCACTCTGCACTGGCAAGATTGGCCGCGGTTGCAATGATCGGAATCGTGCCAGCCCTTGCGCACAGTTTCCGTGATGCACCCATTCCCTGCGGCAAGGGATCCCAGTTCAAGGGGTGTACGGCCTCCTATGATGGCTCACGGCTGCGGATATCCTACACGCTCTCTGGTGGTGGAAAGTCGGTTGCAGTCTATTCGCAATGCGCAGCCAGCAGCGAGGAAATCCATTGCATGGTGGGTCGCTGGGAATCCGAGGTCGGCGGAGGGCAGCTTGGTCTGCGCAGCATTGGCCTCAGGAACGGCTTGCCCATCACCGATTGATACGCCAACTTGGGAATCGACAACCCGGCGATGTTGCTGTATGCGCACAACTTAACTCAAAAAAGCGTCCCGAAACGCTCAGGCCACAGAGCCGAAACGGAAAAAGGTATCCAAAGATGAACATTATCGAAGCGCTCGAGAAAGAGCAGCTCGCCAAGCTTGGCAAGACCATCCCTCCCTTTCAGCCTGGCGACACTGTGATCGTCAACGTGAAGGTCGTCGAAGGGGAGCGCAAGCGCGTTCAGGCCTATGAGGGCGTCTGCATCGCCCGCTCCGGTGGCGGCATCCAGGAAAGCTTCACGGTCCGCAAGATTTCCTATGGTGAAGGTGTGGAGCGCGTGTTTCCCGTGCATTCCCCGATGATCGACAGCATCAAGGTCGTGCGCACCGGCAAGGTCCGCCGTGCCAAACTCTATTATCTGCGCGACCGTCGCGGTAAATCTGCCCGCATCGCCGAGCGCCAGGATCACAAGCCAAGTGAAAAGAAGTCAAGCGAGAAGAAGCCAAGCGCCTGATCCCGCTGACTCCTGTTTTGAAAAGGCCGCCGCAGGGCGGCTTTTTTGTTGTCGGTTGTGCGCAAGCAGCGTTATGTTCCAGCCAATCAAGGAAAAACGGGAGGCAGGACATGACGAAAGCCATCATTGACAGGCGTCTTTTCGTGGCCTCGTCAGCTGCAATCATTGCCGCTCCGGCGCGTGTCAGGGGCCAGAGCGCCTGGCCTGCAGGACGCAATATCAAGATCACCGTGCCGTTTCCGCCAGCAGGTGCCACCGACGTTTTGGGGCGCATCATGGCGGAGCGTCTGGGCGAATACTGGGGTGCCCGCGTCGTCGTTGAAAACAAGGGTGGTGCTGGCGGCAATATCGGCGCGGAACAGGTTGCCAGGGCTGCGCCGGATGGTGACAATATCCTGATCGCTTCGTTCGGCATGGCCGCCAACCCGGCGCTCTATTCCGCCATGACCTACGATCCGATCAAGGATTTCGATCCCGCAACGTTGATCGCCATGGTGCCCAACATCCTCGTTGCGGGAAAGCACGTGCCTTACAACAGCGTGCAGGAGTTTGTGGCCTACGCCAAGGCGAACCCCGGCAAGGTCACCTATGCTTCGTCGGGCATCGGCACCTCCGTGCATCTCGCGGGTGAAATCTTTCAAAGCCTCACCGGCACCAAGATGCAGCACGTGCCTTACCGGGGCGCAGCACTTGCGGTGCAGGATATTCTTGCCGGACAGGTCGACATCATCTTCGACAACATCACCTCGACGCTGCCCCAGGTGCAGGCGGGTGCCTTGAAGGGGCTGGGCATCACGACGGCCAAGCGCTCCGTCCATGCCCCCGAGCTGCAGCCGATCGGAGAGGTCGTGCCAGGCTATGACGTCACGTCGTGGTTTGCCTTCTTTGTTCCGAAGGGAACGCCGCGCGCGATTGTTGACCGCATCCACGCAGACACCAAACGGGCACTCGCGGAACAGGGCACCAAGACGAAGCTGGCCGCCCTAGGCGGTGAAGCCGTGGGCAGCACGCCAGAGGAACTCGGCACCTTTCTCAGGAGCGAGACCGACAAATGGGGCAAACTGATCAGGGAGCTGGGCATCAAGGCCAACTGACCTGATGGCTCACCCCCTGAACATCCTCTCCATCCAGTCGCATGTGGCTTTCGGCCATGTCGGCAACGCATCCGCCGTGTTTCCCATGCAGCGCATGGGCTGCGAGGTCTGGCCGATCCACACCGTGCAGTTCTCCAACCACACGGGCTATGCCGAGGGCTGGTCCGGCCGTGTTTATGACGGCCAGATGATCGACGAGGTCGTCGGCGGCATCGCGCGGCTGGGCAAGCTTTCGGA
>JANNEO010000149.1:0-17048 GCA_031378805.1 Hyphomicrobiales bacterium | reverse complement strand
CGCTCCGTTACACTTGGTTCTGGCAGTCCGGTCCCCCTTACCGCGGTCGTTTGTTTCATGTCTCGCGTCGCACGAAGTTCTGGATCATTTACAAAGTGGATGAAACAGATCGTCGTGTTGACGTCCTTCGTTTCTGGAACGCGTCGCGCGATCCGTCGAAACTGAAACTCTAGGATAGCCCAATGCTCACCACCGACAGCGACATCCTTTCCACCGCCGAAGCCTGGCGTCGCGCGGGCCGAGGGGTGGCAATGGCCACCGTGATTGAGACCTGGGGGTCCGCGCCGCGCCCGGTCGGCTCGCATCTGGTGATCGACGCGGAAGGCAACTTTCTGGGCTCGGTCTCCGGCGGCTGTGTCGAGGGCGCTGTCGTCAGCGAGGCTCTTGATGTGATCGAGACGGGGAAAGCGAAGACGTTGTCCTTCGGCGTGGCGGATGAGACGGCGTGGCGTGTGGGTCTTTCCTGCGGCGGCACAATCAGCGTCTATGTGGAGCCGGTGACGTGAGGCTCGATCTCCTCGCCAGCCTGAATACGGAGCGTGCGGCGCGGCGGGCCGTGGCACTTGTCACAGACATGGAGACGGGTGAGGCCAGCGTGGTGAAGGCCGCTGATCTCGCCAGGCTGCCGCTGGCTGGCACAGCGCTGGGCGAGGCGGTGGCGGGTGCTATCCGCCATGGCAAAAGCGCCATGGTGGAGCTGGATGGACGCAAGCTGTTCCTTACGGTGCATGTGCCTCCGGTCAAGGTGGTGGTCACTGGCGCTGTTCACATCTCGCAGGCCATGGTGCCCGTCGCCAAGGTGCTGGGACTCGACCTGACTGTCGTGGACCCGCGCACGGCCTTTGCCACGCCGGAACGCTTCCCCGATGTGCCGCTGATCGCGGACTGGCCAGACGTGGCGTTGCCGCCGCTCGGCGTGGATCGCTACACGGCCTTCGTGGCGCTGACCCATGATCCCAAGATCGATGATCCCGCGCTGGAACATGCGCTCAGGGCTGAATGTTTCTACATCGGCGCGTTGGGCAGCCGGAAAACCCATGCGGCCCGTGTCGTCAGATTGCAGGCTGCCGGGTTGGCGCCCGATGCCATCGCTCGTATCCACGCGCCCATTGGCCTCGATATCGGCGCTGTCAGTCCGGCGGAAATCGCCGTTGCCATCCTGGGCGAGATTGTGGCCGCCTTGCGCAAGGGGTCGCCCGCGTGAGGTTTGGACCTGTACCCACGCGAGAGGCAGTTGGCGGCACGCTGGCCCATGCGTTGAAGGAAGGCGAGCTTGTGCTCCGCAAAGGCACGGTCGTCGCTGCTGACCATGTTGAAGCGATGCTCAAGGCGGGTGTTGCCGAGGTCACGGTCGCACGCCTCGATGCAGGTGACCTGACGGAGGATGATGCGGCACGACGCCTTGCCGGTGCCATCATCGACATTGAGGTGATCGCGGAGAACCCCTTCACGGGGCGCGTCAACCTCTTCGCGGCAAGCCCTGGAGTTCTGCTGCTCGACGCTGCCAGGATCGATGCCGTGAACGCAGTCGACGAGGCCATCACGCTTGCCACGCTGGCGAACCACAAGCGCGTCGGCGCGGGCGAGATGGTGGCTACGGTCAAGATCATCCCCTTCGCCGTGGCTGGCAGGTGTGTCGAGCAGGCGATGCTGGCTGGAGCGGGTGCCATCCGCATCGCGCCTTTCTCCACAAAGAAAGTCGCGGTGTTCTCGACCTTGATGCCGGGCCTCAAGTCATCGGTCGTGGACAAGACGCTGAGGGTTCTGGACGACAGGCTCGAAAATCTCGGTTTCTCGGAACGCCTGTGCGACATACGCGTGCATCACACCGTGGAGGATCTGGCGGAAGTGCTGCCTCGGGCACGGGCACTGGGCGCGGATATCACCATCATCTTCGGTGCCTCGGCGATCACGGACCGGCGTGATGTCATCCCTGCCGCCCTGGAGGCTGCAGGCGGCCAGGTGATCCATCTCGGTATGCCGGTCGATCCGGGCAATTTGCTGATGCTGGGAACCCTGGACGGACGTCCGGTCATCGGCGCACCGGGCTGTGCGCGCTCGCCGAAAGAGAACGGTTTCGACTGGGTGCTGGAGCGCCTGATCGCCGATCTCAAGGTGACACCTGCGGACATCAGGGGCATGGGTGTCGGCGGCTTGCTGATGGAAATCATCTCGCGTCCGCAGCCGCGTGATCCCGACAGCGTCACCCATCCGCAGGTTGCAGCCGTTGTGCTGGCTGCAGGCAAGGGCACACGCATGGGCGGAGCCAAGATGACGGCGCTGCTGGGCGACAAGCCACTGGTGCGCTATACGCACGAGGCAGCAGCGGCGTCCAACGCGGGGCCTCTCATCACGGTGATGGGCCATGACGCGACCAAGGTGAGCCTTGCGCTGCAGGGCATCGACACGCATTGCGTGCAGAACCCGGACTTTGCACGGGGCATGGCGACATCATTGAAGGTCGGCATCGCCGCCGTGCCGGAGTCTTCGGCGGGTGCGCTGATCCTGCTGGGGGACATGCCGCATGTCACGCCTGCCATCATCAACCGGTTGCTTGTGGCTTTTGCCGACAATCCCCTGGCAAAAGCCGTGGTGCCGATGGTCGGCGGTCAGCGCGGCAATCCCATTCTTATCGGACGCGCCCTGTTCGAGGCTGTGATGAGCCTCGAAGGTGACATGGGCGCGCGCAAGCTGCTGGATGCGGCGGATGGCGACGTGATCGAGGTGGTAATCGACGATGCGGCGGTGCTCAACGATGTCGACACGCCAGAGACTCTGGAGGCCTTGAATCAAGCCTGAATGAGTCTAAAAATGGACAGGAAACAACTCCCGCCAATGATTGATCGGGCACATATTTCCAAATATTGCTCGATTTCTGGTCGAACTTTGGAGGAGATTTCATGTTCAAGAAGATGGCTTTGGCCACCGTTGCCACCCTTTGCCTTTGCGGCTCAGCTGCGGCAGACAATTACAATTTTTATCTGCACAACAAATCAGACGGATGGGTGATTAGCGGATTTCAGACTCTTCACAACGGCAGATGGAGTCGCAACTGGCTCGACAGGAGAATACCCAGTGGGCGGTCTGAACCCATGGTCTGGAACAGCCAGAGTGGTGATTGCAAGGTGTCGTTTCGTGTCAACTGGGTTGACTACGGTTCCGAGACTTTTTCGATGGACTGGTGCAAGAACAATCCGACCAATGTCTACATGAAGAACCAGGGTTTCACCTGGGATTGAGTGTGGAGACCTGGGATTGAGTGCGGAGATCCGGGATTGAGTGTGGCGGCACTCTAAGAACAGTGTCATTTTCCCGCTGTCTGCGTGCCACCAAACCGGAGCCAACCACCCACTGTTTCACCCAGGCTGATGGCGAGGCCCTTGCCGAGCGTCATCAAGCCCTGCGGTGACCAGTTGCTGGACAGCTTGATCTTGGCCTGAATCGCGAAGGGCGGCTTTTCATCGAAGACCACGCGGAACAGCTGCTGGCGATCCGTGGCGCGAAAGTTGACCTGGAACTCCGGTGGCAGGGCATCCGTGACATTCTCGATGCGCTCGACGCGGCCCGGAAAATTGTGCTGCCCATCGGACACCCGCACCGCATCGGCCGGCAGGACACTGTAGAGGCGCCCCGTCGGCATGTAGGCCAGCACGAACATGTCGCCGCGATAGAGTTCCACCAGGGGGTCGCCGGATTTCACGATCTGTCCCAGGTTAGGCACCTTCGGACCGACGACACCCTCGATCTGGGCAACGACCTTGCCGTTGTTGTAGTTCGCCTGCACCTGCCCGATCACGCTGTCCATTTCCTTGCGGGTCGATGCGATGTTGCGGTGCTCGGCCTCCAGCGCCTGTAGCTCCGTTGTCAGAGAGCTTTCCTCGCGCTGGGCCTCATAGAACTCCTTTTGGGATTCCTGGATGCGTGGACCTGTGGTCAAACCCCTGGCGTTCAGCGATGCCAGCTGGTTCTGGGTCTGCACCGCCCGCTTGCTGCGCTCGATGGCGCTGGGCAGCACCTTGCGGATCGTCTCGATCCTTCCCGAGACCTGCGCCTCCCGGCTCAGGACAGTGGCACGGCGAGTGATCAGTTCTGCAATGGAATCCAGGATTTCGCGCGATTGCAGCGTGGCGATGTGGGTGCCTGGCTTGACTGTGTCGCCCGATTTTACATGGATCGCCAGCACGCGTGCGGCATAATCCGGCGCGATGATGGTGCGCTCCTTGGTGACGATGCCCTCTGCGTCGAGGAAGAACCAGTGACCGGTGAAGGTCCAGCCCAACATGACGAAGACGCCAACGACACAGTAGAAATAGAGTTTGCGCGCGAAGCTCTGGCCGCCTGCGCGGACCTGGTTCTTCAGATTGTCGGGTCGCGCCCTTTTCCGGATCGCCTTGATCATGTGTCAGTCCACGCACGATCAGCGGGCCCGGATGGGCCAGCTGACGCAACGTCAGCGTTGGATGAAAAAGGTAAATTTTTAGGGAAGATCGAGCGAAAGAGTGGAGAGGGAATTAGGGTACTGCGCTACTTCCAGCGGATCCAGTCATTGACCTTCGGTGGCGCGAAATTGTCATGGCGGGAGGCTGAATAAATCCATTCCTCGATAAAGGTATAGAGACGCGCATAGCGCATGAAGTAGCCTTTCCATGGGCCATAGATCAGCATGAAAGGCCAGAACTTCCAGTAGATATGCTTGCGGGTCGACAGGCAAGCGCAGACGAACATGAAAAAATCGATGCTCAGGAACGCCATGTAGGTCAGGAGCATTACAAACAGAGTGAAGCTCAGACCGGTAGTTACAAGCAGCCATGTCGTGTAAAACGGTGCCACAACACAGCAGATGATATCCATCACGAGAAAGTCAATCTGGTGCGCAAGTTCGCGTAGTTTGAAGTTTGCGCTGAAGGGATTGTAGGTAAATCCGTATTTCCGCGTCCGGGTCCACAGCGCATCGCGCTCCCACCGCTTGCGCTGCATGATCAGGTTGTACATATGGGTGGGAACATCGGTGTAAGCCACCGAGCGCACCGCGAAACCTATGTTGTACCCGGCAAGTCTGAGCCGCATCGTGATGTCGCCATCTTCGCCTGGGCCCTGGTCCATCATGCCCACGCGCATGAAGGCCTCCCGGCGGAAGGCACCGAACGCACCTGAGATGATCGAGAGCTGGCCGAACATGTCGAGGCCAGTGCGCCCGATCTGTATGCCGACCATGTATTCGATGGTTTGCAGCGACGCCGTGATCGACGCTTCACCGTTGCGCACAAGCACCGAGCCACCGACGGCACCAATGCGAGGGTCGGAAAATGGCCTGATAATCTCCTCAATGGCCGTGCGCTCGAAGGAGCAATCGCAGTCAATGACCAGGACAATGTCGCCCGACGCGAGCCTCATGCCGAGATTGATGGCGGAGGATTTTCCGCCGCGGATCGCGCATTCCGCGATCTTATCCACTTTGCCTTCGCGCTGCAGGCGTTTCATGATGGCGTAAGTCTCATCGGTCGAACCGTCCGACACGCAGACGATCTCGAAGTCCCGAAATGTTTGCTCCGAAAGTGACAGCACGCACTTCTCGATCGAGTCTGCCTCGTTGTGGCCGGGGATCAGGATCGAGACGCGACCGACCTTAGGCATAGGGCCTGGATCGCGCGCAAATTCCTTGAAGATAATGATGAGCGCAGGAATGAAGGTGGTGATGTAACGCGGCCACTCCAGAAACAGCGAAAACGAGAACAGCATGATCATTGCCGCAATCGGCATACCGAGCAGGATGGCGAGGCTGTTGTTGAACCAGTCGACGAGCACGGGAATCCAGATGCCTAAGCGATTGTTGTCGTGATCTTTTTCAATACCCTGTCAGCGATGAAGGAACGGTTAGGAAAGCCATTCTCAGCGCATTTCAGGCCATAGTCGGCTTTTGCTCAAATTGTTCGGAAGCCAGCGACGGGTTTTAAATGTCCATGATGATAGGGTTCCCGCAATCACAGCGAAGGAGTCCAGAATGGACGGCGTATCACTTTCATCAAACACCCGCGCAGCCCTGAACGGGGCTGAAGGTGCGAGCATCTCCGCACTCAAGATCGCAGCACAATCTGAACAGGCAATCGTGGCTGTCGTCGAACAGGTTGCAGAAGCCGCCAAGGCCGCAGCGCCAGCTGGCCAAGGCCGGAACGTCGACAGGTCGGTGTAAGAGCTGCTGCCGCTTTCACCAACAAAACACTGAGAGAGCCGGAGCGCTGAGGCGCTTCCGGCTTTGCGCGTTTTGCAGCAGCCTCGAAGGACGCATAACGTTTATGCAAGACTGGAGTTGGTGCCAGCGGATCAGAGCAGCGTCTCGATCTCGTCCGGGCCGAACACGTGGTAGCGCGCCCTGAGGTCCACCGCGAGGTTCTGCTCCAGCTCGCGTCTGATGTCAGGCAGGGAGCTTTCGACGTTAGAGGCTTTCTCATCGTTGATCATCACCAGGAAGGTCGTGGCGGATTCGATGATCTCGACCTCCTGCTCGAAGACCTCGCGCAAGACAGACGCATAAAGTGCCAGCGCTTGATGAAAGCGCTTGTCGCCAATGGCTTTTTGCGTCTCACGATCGGGGTCCACCTTGATCATCAAGGCGGCACAGGGCGTTTGCTTCAGCGCATTGCTCTTGATGAAGCGCTGCAGTCTGTCGCGCACGCCTTCGCCGCTTTCAGACGTGCCTGTCTCGCCGTAGCCTGACAGCGGCTGATCGAAAGCCTGACGGCGGCCTTCCTCGGTCAGCGCGAATTCATGGAAGGTGCGCGACGTGGCCTTGCCGCCTTCGAAGCCAGTGTCGCAATCCAGGCACTTGAAGCCAACTTCGGATTCGCCCGTGGTGTGGTTGCAGCTGTTGCAGATCACCAACATACCCGGCTTGTCATAGTCGACCGAGAAATGCTCGCAATGCTGGCTGCACTTCGGGCAGACAAGATCGCGGCCCTTGCGGAAATCGCGCTCGGGGCCTTGATAGCCGCAGCGCAGATGATGGATGATCGGCTCTTCCGTGATGTCCGCCGAGCGGCACTTCGCGCATTCCTCGCGTACCAGCAGTCGCGCCGAGGTACAGGAGGGGCAGCACTGCACTTTCTCGAAGAAATTGCGCTGCAAAAGCCCGATCCGCGCCAACGCTTCCGCCTGGTACAGGACGCCGCCGATGGCCGTTTCATCACGATAGGCCACAATGTCCTTGAGACCGGGATTGCGGACGGCCTGCATACCGCGCTCGCGCACAGCGAGACGGGCGAGCAGCATGTGCTTGGGATCACGCGTGCGGTGGTAGGATTCAGGCAACAGGCGCATCCGCGCTGTCAGCGGTTTCGCCATTTCCATGGCTTCCGCGATGCCAAGGCCCGACATCGTCGCAATCGAGATATCAGCGCGGTCCTTGTTCTGGCCGCAGACATCGATGATTGGCACGACGGCGGCGGTTGCTGCCGACATCCAAGCGCTGATTGCCGCATCGGCATCCGGCTCAGTCAGGATGATGGCATCTGGGATTTCTCCGCGTTCAATTTCCGCCACGCCACGGGGCAGCAGATCACGCGAGAGACCAGCGGGCAGGGCCAGGATCTTGATGGACGGTGCAGCAAAGACCGCAGGCAGGTTCTGTGCCCGGGGCGCTTCGGTCTCGACGCCGATACCTGTCGCATCCGCGATGCGCTCCGGGTTGAGCGTCGAGGCCAGCATCTCATCTGCAGCAAAGATCGCGGTACCGTAACTGGTGGCGCGTTCCGGATCGATCAGCAGGAGTATCTTGGGTGAGCCAAGGGCCTCGGCCTTCAGCACCTGCAGTAGCAGTGCCGTGGCATTGGTGTCATCGCGGGCGGCGACCATGATGACATCGAACTGCTGCTGACGGGCAGCGGCAGTCGCCAGTGCGATTTCGCCCATGGCGGAAACGCTGGCACCACGCTTCATGAGTTCCAGACACAGGGGAGCGGAGGCTGTTGCGTCTGCCGCAACAACCAGCACGCGTTCTACCGCGCTCGCTGCCTGTGTGTATGCCCTGTTCATCATGGCCGAAAGGCCGCCTGTTCTCTTGTTTCACGCCACCGGTGAGACTGGGCGGTTTCCGCCTTCTTTCACCGATCTCACACTTTTAAGCGCTTCGGCCTGCCCGGTGATGAATTTCCGAGCAATGATGGGGTGCGAGGGCCTTTTCCTTGCCGATCTGGTGAAGGGACGGCTCAGAAACACGGTTAATTCAGGAGTTCTTCATCAAGCGGAGTCCGAAAAGGGGACATCAGGAGAGATAATGGAGGGTTTACTGACTTGCCGGATATGCCGAGCATCGCGTTAGGACTTGCCAAGGCGTCGCCTGTTTGCCCGGGTTCATTCCCTCCGAAAAGAATTTCCAAATCCTTTTAAACCGATTGCGTGACCGCCTCGTATATTTACTTACAGGTTGCCCCATGACGGCGCCAGTTACCCCATCCGGCCCGCCGTTTTGATAACCGCGGGCCGGACAGGGACTTCTCTCCCCTTAAAACCTCCGGACAGGCGATGACGTCAGGCAAGATACTGATTTATGGTGCGACAGGCGGCATTGGCGCCGCGACGGCACACAAACTGGCCGCACGCGGTTATTCCCTTCACCTCGCCGGTCGGGATGCGGACAAACTCTCAGCCTTGGCGGCACAACTCAATGCCAGCCATACGGTGGCCGATGTCGAGGATGCTGCAGCGCTTGATATTGTGTCCGCCGCAGCAGGTCCATCGCTTGCGGGGCTTGTTTACGCCGTCGGCACCATCAACCTGAAGCCGCTGTCTCGCCTGACCGCATCGGATTTCGAGCGCGACTTCCGTATCAACGCGCTGGGTGCGGCACTGGCCGTGCAAAAAGCGCTGCCAGCGCTCAAAGCGAGTGAGGGCACGGCTTCGGTCGTGCTATTCTCGACAGTGGCAGTGGCGCAGGGCTTCACCGCCCATGCCTCGGTCGCCATGGCGAAGGGAGCAGTGGAGGGCCTGACCCTGGCGCTTGCGGCCGAACTTGCCCCCAAGATCCGCGTCAACACCATTGCCCCGTCGCTGACCCGCACACCGCTTGCCAAGGCGCTGACCGGCAACGAGCAAATGGCCGCTGCCATTGCCCAGATGCACGCGCTTCCTCGGCTCGGCGAGGCGGATGATAGCGCCGGACTCGCTGCATTCCTGATCTCCGACGAGGCGGGCTGGATGACCGGCCAGATCATCGGGGTCGATGGTGGCCGTTCGACACTGCGCACCAAGGGGTGAGCCTTGTCTAAAATGCGCCGCAAGGGTGATCTTCCCAGCAAGCCTTGCCATGCCTGCGGCCGTCCATTTGACTGGCGCAAGAAGTGGGAAAAGGTCTGGGACGAGGTCAAGTTCTGTTCTGACCGCTGCCGCGCCGACGCCAAGAAATCAGCTCGCGCCGGGACCAGATCGCCGGGCAATCAGGAAACGGCGACATGACCACCTTGCGCTTCATCCTGGGTGACCAACTCACCCGTTCGCTCACCTCTCTGGCGGGCCTCGACAAGACGCGCGACGTGGTCCTGATGGTCGAAGTGCAGGAAGAGGCGACCTATGTGCGCCACCACAAGCAGAAAATAGCCTTCCTGTTCAGCGCGATGCGCCACTTCGCGGATTCGCTGCGGCAAGAAGGTATCGTGGTGGATTATGTCACCCTCGACAATCCCGCCAACACCCATTCCTTCACGACGGAGTTGGAACGTGCCGTGCAGCGCCACGGCGCGACGGAGGTTTTTGTCACCGAGCCAGGGGAGTGGCGCGTCTGGGAGATGATGCTGGACTGGCGGGAAAACCTTTCGGTACCCGTCCATATCCGCGAGGATGATCGCTTCTTTTGCACACGCGATGAATTCAGGCGCTGGGCGGATGGGCGCAAGCAATACCGCATGGAATTCTTCTACCGCGAGATGCGCCGCAAGACGGGCCTCCTCATGGCGGGCGACCAGCCCGAGGGTGGCCAGTGGAATTATGATCACGACAATCGCAAGCGCCTGCCGGAGAAGGTGCTGCTGCCCGCGCGCCAGCGCTTTGTCCCGGACAACACAACCCGCGCGGTTCTTGATCTGGTCGCCGCACGCTTCGGCGATCATTTCGGTGATCTCGAACCCTTCGGCTGGGGAGTCACGCGTGAGCAGGCCCTGGAGGCACTGGAGCATTTCATCGGGGTTTGCCTGGACGGCTTCGGCGATTACCAGGATGCCATGAAGACGGGGCAGGACTTCCTCTACCACAGTGTCATCTCGCCCTATCTTAATGCCGGTTTGCTGACCGCCCTTGAGGTTTGTACCGCTGCGGAAGCCGCCTACCGCCAAGGCAGGGCCCCACTCAATGCGGTCGAGGGGTTCATCCGGCAGGTGCTGGGCTGGCGCGAGTTCGTGCGCGGCCTCTATTGGGCGCGGATGCCGGACTATGCCACAGGCAACCATCTCGATGCAAAACGCGCCCTGCCTGCGTTTTTCTGGACGGGCAAAACCGACATGCATTGTCTCAGCGAATGCATACGCGCCACGCGCCAGCACGCTTATGCCCACCACATTCAGCGCCTCATGATCACAGGTAATTTTGCACTGCTCGCAGGCATCGCACCCGCTAAGGTCGAGGAATGGTACCTCATTGTCTATGCCGATGCCTATGAATGGGTGGAACTGCCCAATGTCCACGGCATGGTGCTGCACGCTGATGGTGGGCTGCTCGGCTCCAAGCCCTATGCGGCATCCGGAGCCTATATCGACCGCATGTCTGACTATTGTGCATCATGCGCCTTCGATCCCGACGTGAAGAGCGGACCGAAGGCTTGCCCTTTCAACCCGCTCTACTGGAACTTCCTCATCCGCAACGAAGGCAAACTGGCGGCAAACCCGCGCATGGCAATGCCTTACAGGACGCTGGCCAAGATGACGGATGCGCGCAGGCAAGAGATCGTGACGGATGCTGAGGCCTTTCTGGAAAGTCTCCCCGTCTCCTACTGAACGCCAACCAACCCACTGGACAGCTCCCGCTGCGCATCGCTATGGCGCTGCTCATGACAGCGGAGCGTGCCCCCATCGCCGTTGCGGCGTTCTACCGCTTCCACAGGCTGGCCGCGCTGCCTGTTCTGCGCGGTGCCCTGCAGGAGCTGTGCGAGGTCAACGGTGTGCGCGGCATCCTGCTGCTTGCTCCAGAAGGTTTCAATGGCACGCTGGCGGGCGAGGCGCGAGCGCTGGAGCTCGTGCTGGCCGGCCTCAGTGCCTACACCGGCGCGGGTTCATTCGATGTGAAATTTTCGAGTGCTTCCACGCCGCCGTTCCGACGCCTGAAGGTGCGGATCAAGAAAGAGATCGTCACCATTGGTGATCCTTCGGTCGATCCCGTGGCAAGCGTCGGCACGTATATCGAGCCTCAGGACTGGAACGCCTTGATCGCGGATCCGGAGGTGCTCCTGATCGACACCCGCAACGCTTTTGAAGTGGCGATTGGCACCTTCGATGGTGCGCTCAACCCTTCGACGCGCACTTTTGGCGAGTTTCCGGCCTATGTCAGGAAAACGCTGGACCCGGCGAAACACCGCAAGGTGGCAATGTTCTGCACGGGCGGAATTCGCTGCGAGAAAGCCTCCAGCTTCATGCTCGCTCAAGGGTTCCAGGAGGTCTTCCACCTCAAGGGCGGTATCATGAACTATCTCGAGACCATACCTGAGGCTCAAAGCCGCTGGAGCGGTGGGTGCTTCGTCTTCGATGAGCGTGTGGCGGTGGGCCATGGCCTTGAGGTGCAGCCTTTGCGCTTCTGCCTGAGCTGCAACACCCTGCTCGACGCAACCGCGCTGGCATCACCCGGCCATGAGCAAGGCGTGAGCTGCCCGGCCTGCGTGACGACCCTGAGCGACAAGCAGAAATCATCAGCCCGCGAGCGGCAGCGGCAGGTGGAACTTGCGGCCAAGCGCGGAGGGCAGCACCTGGGGCCGCGGGGATAAAGCGGTGCAATCTCCCGTCAATCCTGTGGTTGCGGCTTGATCTCTGGAACGATTTTTGTTCTCAGATAGCGACTTGGGTCGGTCAAAGCCGCCCAAACAACGATTGCCCCTTTCCAACCGGCCTGAAACTTGCTCCGATGGGTAACATTATCATGTCGGGAGAGACCATGGCGGCCAAAGGGCAGGTTCAAGGACAAAGCCAAAGCCAGTTGCAAAGGCTTGGTCAGGGACCGGCCATCTTCGACGAGATGAATGGTGTCGATGGCGTTCTGCGCGATGGCTACCATACCCTTTCCCGCTGGCTGGCCGACGCGCCGCCGGAGCTTCTCTCCAACCGCAAGCTGGAAGCCGAGTATTTCTTCCGGCGCATCGGCATCACCTTCAATGTTTACGGCGATGCGGAGGGCACGGAGCGGATCATCCCGTTCGACATCGTGCCCCGCGTGCTCACCATGTCCGAGTGGGACAAGCTGGCGAAGGGCCTTGAACAGCGCGTCAAGGCGCTGAACGCCTTCATCGGCGATGCCTACGGCGAGCGGCGGATCGTGAAGGAAGGATTGGTGCCCGAGGAACTCATCCTGCAGAACCCCGCCTTCCAGCCCGCCATGACGCGGATTGCCCCGCCTGGCGGCATTTATGTCCATATCGCGGGCATCGATATCGTGCGAGTCGATCCAGACACATTCTATGTCCTGGAGGACAATGCCCGCACGCCCTCAGGCGTCTCCTACATGCTCGAAAACCGCGAAGCGATGATGCGGTTGTTTCCCGAGCTGTTCGGCAAGCTGAAGATCGCGCCGGTCGACAACTACACTGACAATCTGCTGAAGACACTGAAGTCAGTCGCACCGCGGGGTGCATCATCGGAGCCGGTGGTGGTGCTGTTGACCCCTGGTCCATTCAACTCCGCCTACTATGAGCATTCATTCCTGGCGGACAAGATGGGGATCGAACTTGTGGAAGGCCGCGATCTTTTCGTGCGCGGCAATGTCGTGTTCATGCGCACGACCGAGGGGCCAAAGCGTGTGGATGTGATCTACCGGCGCATCGACGACGAATTCATCGACCCGCTCGCCTTCAACCCTACGTCGATGCTGGGCGTGCCTGGCCTGATGAGCGCCTATGCGGCGGGCAATGTGACCATTTCCAATGCAATCGGCACCGGCGTTTGCGATGACAAGGCGATCTACAGCTACATGCCCGAAATCGTGAAGTTCTACCTCGACGAGGAGCCGATCCTGCACAATGTGCCGACCTGGCGCTGCCGTGAACCAGACGCGTTGAGATACGTGCTCGACCACCTGTCCGAGTTGGTTGTGAAAGAGGTCAATGGGTCCGGCGGCTATGGGATGCTGGTGGGGCCGCACGCGACCAAGGAACAGATCGCCACATTCCGCGCCAAGCTGATCGCGCATCCCGAAGGCTTCATCGCCCAGCCCACGCTGGCCCTGTCCACCGTGCCATGCTTTGTGGACAGCGGCATGGCACCGCGCCATGTCGATCTGCGCCCCTATGTCCTGTGCGGGGCAGACGGCGTGCGCGTGGTCCCCGGCGGACTCACCCGCGTGGCGTTGAAGGAAGGGTCGCTGGTGGTCAACTCCTCGCAAGGCGGTGGCACCAAGGATACCTGGGTGGTGGAAGGCGATCTCGCGCCGCAGGGAGACCGCTGACCATGCTGTCACGCACTGCCGACAGTCTCTACTGGCTGTCACGCTATATCGAGCGGGCCGAAAACCTGGCCCGTATCCTTGGCGTGGCGGAACGTCTCGCAACTCTGCCATCGGCCTATGCCGGGGCTTCCAGCGAGTGGGAAAGCGCCATCGCCACAGCCGGCTGCGGCCCGGCTTTCTTCAACAATTACGGTCAGGTCACGCGGGCCAACGTCATCGAGTTCATCGTGGCCTCGGATGCCAATTCCTCGTCCATTCGCCGTTGTGTCGAGACGGCACGCACCAATGCACGGTCCGTGCGCACGGCGCTGACGATCGAGATGTGGGAGATTATCAACGGCCTCTGGCACGAGGTGCAGAAGTTCAAGCTGAAGAACATCGATCCCAGCCAGCTCGCCAAATTCCTGACCGTGATCCAGGAAGCATCGCTGCGCTTCGACGGCGCGGCCTATCGCACCATGCTGCGCACGGACCATTTCCGTTTCCAGCGCATTGGCATGTTCCTCGAGCGCTCGGACAACATCGCCCGGCTCATGGACGTGAAGTACCATGTGCTGCTGCCCGAACAGGAGCCGGTTGGTGGCGGCCTCGACTATTTCCAGTGGTCGGCCATCCTGCGCGCAGTCGGCGCGTTGACCTCGTATAACTGGGTCTACCGGGACAATGTGAAGCCGTGGCTGGTCGCGGATTTCATGATTCTGCGGATGGAACAGCCCCGTTCCCTGATTTCGTCCTACGACAATCTCAACCGCCAGCTCGACGGCCTGGCTGAGCAATATGGCCGCCAGGGCCAGGCGCAGCGCCTTGCGCGGGCGACCTTTGCCAACCTGCAGAACCAGAACATCGATGATCTCTTCCAGTCTGGCCTGCATGAGTTTCTCACCGATTTCATCACGGAAAACAATGCGCTGGGGGCGGCAGTGACAGACCAGTACCTGCTGTGATGGAACGCTCACCATGCGCCTGAAAATCCGGCACGAGTCGCACTACACTTACGGTATGCCCGCGGCCTCCGCCGTGCAGATCCTGCGTCTGACGCCGCGCAGTCATGATGGCCAGTTCGTTCGGCGCTGGCGCCTTGAGATCGATGCTGATTGCCGCCTTGACCGGGACGAGGACGCCTTCGGCAACATCACCCACACCTTCACCGTGGATGGCCCTGTGAAGGCCATGAAGATCCTGGCAGAGGGCGAAATCGATACTGCTGATCGCCAGGGCGTGATCCAGGGCGCGGCAGAGCGGTTTCCGCTGAATTTCTGGTTGCGGGAGACGCCGTTGACCCGTGTGGAGCCTGATTTGCGGGACTATGCGCGCCAGATCGCCTATGGCGAAGGCGGTGACAAGCTAGCGACCGTTCATGCGTTGATGGCTGCAATCAATGGCGATTTCACCTTCATGATCGGCGAGACAACCGTTGCCACCAGCGCGATGGAGGTCTTTCAGCAGAAATCAGGCGTGTGCCAGGATTTGGCCCATGTCTTCATCGCCTGCGCCCGCGCGCTGGGCATTCCTGCGCGCTACGCCGGTGGATATTATCTGCGCACGGATACGAATGACCAGGAAGCAGGCCATGCCTGGGCGGAGGCCTATCTCGATGGTCTGGGCTGGGTTGGCTTTGATCCCGCGAATGGCGTGTGCATCACGGAGCGATACGCCCGTGTCGCCATAGGGCAGGATTATCTCGATGCAGCCCCCATCCGCGGTGCGCGCATCGGGGGTGACGATGAGCAACTGACTGTCAGCGTCGAGGTCAAGCAGGGCCGGGCGATGCTGGAGGCGTGAACGGACAGACTTTTCTCGCTGGGATGCGGGGGTGAAAATGCCCAAACACCCGGGATAGCTGCGCTACGGCATGGTCCACCATTTGCTTGCTCAGTGTCAGGCCGCTATCAGGAGGCCGGAACAGCGGGAAGAGATGGATCACGGCATGACCTATTGCGTCGGTATCTTGGTTGAACAGGGCCTGGTGATGATGGCGGACACGCGCACCAACGCGGGTCTCGACAACGTGGCGACGTTCCGCAAGCTGCATGTCTTCGAGAAACCGGGGCAGAAGCTGTTTTCGTTGTGTACGGCGGGCAATCTCGCCGTGACGCAATCCATCGTCTCGCACCTGCGCGAAGGCATCAAGGATCCTGAGACAAAAAAGATCGAGCGTCTCATCGACATGCCGACGATGTTCGAGGCGGCGCAGTTCGTGGGCAAGGCCATCCGCAAGGTGTTCGAGATCGATGGCAACGCGCTGGAACAGCACGCCGCGAGCTTCGATGTGACGATGCTGCTCGGCGGCCAGATCAAGGGCGAGCACATGCGGCTGTTCATGCTCTACAAGGCCGGCAACTTCATTGAGTCGACGCAGGACACCTGCTTCCTGCAGATCGGCGAGCACAAATACGGCAAGCCGATCCTCGACCGCGCCGTGAACTATCGCACGGATATGTATGACGCCCTCAAGCTGGGCCTGATCTCGATGGATTCGACCATGCGCTCCAATCTTGGTGTTGGCTTGCCGGTGGATCTGATCGTTCAGAGCAAGGACTCCATCGGCTTCGATGTGCGCCGTCGGATTGAGGCGGGCGAGCCCTATTTCCACGACTTGCGTGAGCGTTGGTCCGCTGCGTTGCGCCAGGCCCATCAGGCGATTCCCAAGCCGCCTTACGGGACGGGTGGAGTGTGAGGTATTTGTCCTTCCCCCGTGGGGGAAGGTGGCCAGCGAAGCCTGACGGATGAGGGAGAATCCCTGATCGTCGTGTTTCTCCCTCATCCGGTTGCCATCCGGCGCCCACCTTCTCCCAGGGGAGAAGGAATATGCGGCGCTGTATCCCCTCGGCCACACTCCGCACCCAAATCTGCCCCATTCCCGACACGAACTCGACAAAACGGCTCAATCTGCTAATTGATTAAGTTAATTCGACGCATAAGCGCCTGACGAATTATAATATGGAGCGGTAAGTCGCCCATCAGGCCTGTTTGTAGGTCGAAAGTGCATCGAAATTCACATGGGAGATTGTTTAGCTCCCAATTCATTGACGAGGTCTAAAATGTTTAAAAAGTCGCTTATCGCCACTGCCAGCCTTCTGGCGCTTTCCATTGCATCAGGCGCATCCGCCGCAGATCTCCCGCGCAAGACGGTCGCACCGGTGTTTGCTGCAGCTCCGGTTTTCAGCTGGACAGGTTTCTACGTTGGCGTGAACGGCGGCTACAGCGCTGCACAGTTTGATCGTACGACGGCGGTGAACCCTGCTTTCTTTAATCCCGGCTTGGGAGCGATCACCAACACGTTCGGCACGCGCTCGATCAAGGCTGATGGGTTTACCGGTGGCTTGCAGGGCGGTTACAACTACCAGATCAATTCCTTCGTCGTTGGTCTTGAGGGTGACTTCAACTTTGTGGGTGCAAAGAAAACTTTGAGTCCTGAAGTA
>JANNEO010000130.1:0-9373 GCA_031378805.1 Hyphomicrobiales bacterium | reverse complement strand
TCCGGCACCTCGAACTACACCATGTGGAACCGGCTCTGGGTCGGCATTCTTGACCTTGCTGGCGTCTGGTGGCTGATCCGGCGCAAGAAATCCTCCCCGAAAGCCACGGAAATCACCTCATGATCAGCGTGGTCACGGACCTGCGGGAGTATCTCTACGACGTGTTCGTGGCGCGCTTTGATTTCTGGCTCGCCTTCGGGCTGGCGGCGCAACTGCTGTTCACGGCAAGGTTCGTGGTGCAATGGCTGGTCAGCGAAAAGGCGGGCAAGAGCGTGATCCCCATGGCGTTCTGGTTCCTGTCCATGGGCGGCGGCATGATGTTGCTGATCTATGGCCTGGTGCGCCGCGAACCGATCATCATCCTGGGGCAGGCGCTGGCCGTGTTCATCTACCTGCGCAACATCATGCTGATCTTCCGCCCGAAAAAGGGCGATGGAAGCCAGCTGTGAGCGAGCGCCAAGCACCGCCGTCATTCTACAACGACCTTGAGGAAACCCTTGCCGAGAGCTGGCGGCTGATCGCCCGGGGCGTAGCGGATCGCCGTTCGGCTTTTCACCACCCGACGGTGGCAACCATCGGCAGCGATGGTGGGCCGCGCCTGCGCACGGTGATCCTGCGGGGATGCGATCCGGCGGGACGGCTGCTGCGCTTCCACACCGATTTGCGGTCCGAGAAAGTCGCCGAGATCACGCGGGAGCCGCGCGTTGCCCTGCACTTCTATAATCCTGAGGCGAAGATTCAGTTGCGGCTCGATGGCGAAGCGAGTCTGAACGCCGACAGCCCGGTGGCGGATTTGGCATGGGCTGGATCGCGTGTGTTCAGCCGACAGTGCTATGGGATCGAACCTGGTCCGGGCAGCAAGATTGTTGAGGCCGGTGCCTTTGCGCTGCCCGATACGACGGATGATGCGACTGCGGCGGGACGGGCCAACTTCTGTGCCGTCACGATTAGGATCACGAGGCTGGAATGGCTCTACCTTGCCAACACGGGGCATCGGCGGGCCGATTTTCTGTGGGAAGGCGAGATAGTCCGCGGCCAATGGCTTGTGCCTTAGCGCAGGAATAAGGCCGGTCGCATGACCGGCCTGTTCCAGAACTTGACGCTAAGCGTACCGAATGATCAGGCCCAATCGTCCCCGCCACCACCGTCAAACCCACCGCCGTCATCGTAAGATGCTTCTTGCGAAGACGGGCCATACTCTTCCTGCTGGGTCGTGGATGCGGGTGCCGCCGGTGAGCCTGCCGAAGCCTGGGCGCCTGCATCCCCTGCCGGCTTCTGCCCGCCCGAGAACATGTTTGTCAGCGCATTGGCCGCCAACATACCGCCCGCGACGCCTGCAGCCGTCATGGCTGCGGTGCCAAGGAAGCCCATTCCGCCACGTTGCGGCTGCTGGGCATGCTGGCCCCAGGGACCAGGAGCCGGTGCGGGCTGTCCGCCCCAAGGTCCAGGTGCGGGTTGACCCATGGCTTGTCCCGGAGGCGGTCCGCCCATTGGTCCGCGCTGGAAAGGAGCGCGGTTCGGCATGGGCGGAGGTGGCACCTTCGCGCCGCCACCGAACAGGCCGCCCAGGAATCCGCCGCTCTGCTGCTGTTGAGCCTGCACCTGCTGGGCATAGGCTTCGAGCTGCTGCACCTGCGCCTGCAACTGCTCCATCTGCTGCTGCATGTTGGTCAGCGCCTGCTCCTGGGCATAAATCGACTGGGCCATGACGTAAGGCGCATAGGGCTGTGCCTTGATCTGGTCGGCGATGAAGCGATCCGCCTCGGCGTCGCGGGGCGCGTTGGCAGCCCCCTTCAAGCGCTCGAAGATACCGCCAATGACATTCTTTTCTTCGGGTGACATCGCGATCTCATCCTCCTCAGGCGCAACAATGGGCGTGCCTGCCCACCTGTCCTGTACGCTATAGCTAGGAATTATGGCGGGACTTGTCACCCTGTCACTAAAATATTTTCATGATTTCAGATAGATATAACATTTTCACTGCGTACTTTTTCACTGTGTCCTGCCATGGTTTTTTCAACCGAAGGATGCTTGACAACCTTCGCCTCAGCAATTCCTCTAACGTCATCAGAGACTTGTGATGTGACGCGAGAACTGTGGATCGGGAGACAATGATTGCTGTCAGGACGGAAATCCACGGCAGGATAACGGTCATCTCGGTGGACAATCCACCGGTTCATGCGCTGTCGACGCCGGTTCGTGCCGGTCTGATCGCCGCGATACGTGCGCTGGAGCAGAACCGCGCTATCGATGGCGCAGTGATCACCACCGCTGGCCGCACCTTCATCGCCGGTGCTGACATGCGGGAAATGGACAGCCCGCTGGTCGATCCGCAGCTGCCGCAGGTCATCGATGCCATTGCGAACTGCACGAAACCCCTCGTCGCGGCCCTTTATGGCAGCGTGCTGGGCGGCGGCCTGGAAATCGCTCTGGCCTGCCGCGCCCGTGTCGCATTGGCTGGCACGGTGCTTGGCTTTCCGGAGGTCCGCATCGGGTTGATCCCTGGCGCCAGCGGCACGCAACGCCTGCTGCGGATGACGGATTTCGAGACCGCCGTGCGTCTTGTCACCTCGGGCAAGGCCATTCCTGCGGAGGAAGCGCTGCGGCTTGGCCTGATCAACGCTGTCGCATCCAATGATGTGTCAGGCGCGGCTCTAGCCCTGCTTGCAAGCGATGCCTTACGAGACACCGCCGCCTACCCCTTTTCAGCCCAGGTGGAAGCGCGGGCCGCTGCAAGACCAGATCCGGAAACGCTCGATGCCCTGCGCGCCGAGGTGAGGAAAGCCGCACGCGGGCACGCCGCTCCCCTGGCCGCGCTCGACCTGATGGAGATGACCGCGCCGGTCGATTACAAGACGGGGGTAGCAGAGGAGCGCGCAACCTTTGTCCATTTGCGCTCCAGTCCTGAAGCGAAAGCGTTGCGCCGCCTCTTCCTGGCGGAGCGGGAGACCGGGCGCCTGCCGGAACTGGAGGGCATCGCAGCGGGCAACGTGCGCTGCATTGGCGTGGTCGGCGCGGGCCTGATGGGTTGCGGCATCGCTTTTGCGGCGCTGAACGCAGGCGCAGTGGTCGTGCTGGTGGAAAACACCACCGAGGCGCTGGAGCGCGGCAGCGACCGCATCATGGACCTGTTGGATGGACAGGTGGCCTCCGGTCGATTGTCACTGCTTAAGCGCCAGGCGCTTGAGGCATCGCTCACGCTTTCGACCGATTTCTCAGCCTTTGCGCCCTGTGACCTGGTAATCGAGGCGGTGTTCGAGGACATGGCTGTCAAGCATCAGGTGTTTGCGCGGCTGGACGATGTGGTGGGACCGCACTGCCTGCTGGCAACCAACACGTCCTATCTCGATCTCGATGCCATTGCGGCGGGGACGCGCGATCCTTCACGCTTCCTGGGCCTGCATTTCTTTTCACCCGCCCATGTCATGCGGCTGCTGGAAGTGGTGCGGGGTGCGAGGACATCGCGGCAGACCCTCGCCACCGGTGTGGCGCTTGGCCGGAAGCTGGGCAAGATTCCCATCGTCACCGGTGTCTGCGAGGGGTTCTGCGGCAACCGCATCCTGAAGGCTTATCGCATCGTGGCGGAATGCATGGTGGAGGAAGGCGCGGCACCCGAAGAGGTGGACGCCGCCATGACGGATTTCGGCTTTCCCATGGGGCCGTTTGCTGTGCAGGACATGGCGGGTCTCGAAATCGCCTATGCCAATCGCAGGTTGAAACCATCTATTGCAGCGGATGGGCGCAGGCTGGGACTGGTCGAAACCCTGGTCGAGGCCGGGCGGCTCGGCCGCAAGAATGGCAAGGGCTGGTATGCCTATGTGGAGGGAGCACGTACCGGTACGCCCGACCCCGCCGTCAAGGTGCTGATCGGCAACTATGCCGTGGTGAAGGATGTCCCTCAGGTCACGCGAAACCGCGCCATGATCCGTGATGCGCTGCTGGCCGCGATGAAAGCGGAGGGAAAGGCCATCTTGCGCGAAGGCATCGTGGCAAGGCCAGAGGATATCGATCTGGTGATGGTCAACGGCTATGGCTACCCTGCCCACAAGGGCGGGCCGATGTTTGCGGCAGGGGTAGTTAACCCCGCTTGAGCTGAAACACCGCCTGTTCGCCAAACACGTTCCAGAACCACCATGGTGCGTTGAGCCGGAGGGGTTTGCCCGAGGCATCGAGTGCCCGGGCGCGTTCCGTCTCGGCCCCGATTTCCTTTACCAGATCATAGAAGTCGTGGATCGTGCAGAAATGGATGTTGGGCGTCTCGTACCAGGCGTCGGGCAAGTTTTCAGTCACCGGCATACGGCCCTTGAGCAGCAGGTCGCGTCGCACGCGCCAATGGCCGAAATTCGGGAAGGAAACGATGGCGCGACGCCCGATGCGCAGCATTTGCTCAAGCACGCGGCGGGGATTGCGTGTGGCCTGAATCGTTTGCGAGAGAATGACGTAATCGAAGGAATCATCGGGATAATCCACGAGATCCGTATCGGCGTCACCCTGGATGACGGCCAGTCCGCGCGTGACACAGTTCGCAACGCCTTCGCGCGAAAGTTCGATGCCGCGCGCATCGACATTGCGACCCTCGGAGAGGAGCTTCAGCAAGGCACCATCGCCGCAGCCCACATCCAGCACGCGGGAGCCCGGCTCCACCATGTCGGCGATCATCAGGAGGTCGACGCGTGCTCCGGGACCGGAATTGAGATGAGGATCGGAGATGGTCATAGGGCGGGCACCTGAGTACAAAGCACAAGATCCCTCAGCCTGAGGTGCGTAGCGAAGCGAAGCCTCGAAGGACGCACAAGGTTGGTGCAACGTCCCGATTGGGCCGACAAACTTGCACTGGTGTTGTGCGTCCTTCGAG
Organism: Hyphomicrobiales bacterium; assembly: GCA_031378805.1. GTDB lineage: Bacteria > Pseudomonadota > Alphaproteobacteria > Rhizobiales > Beijerinckiaceae > JADCCX01. Next base: position 4,518 of record JANNEO010000130.1, on the reverse strand, counting down.
GCTCGCCTTCGGCTCGCACCTCAGGATGAGGGGTTTTTGTACCCTGCATCACGCCAGCCCTCTTGCCTTAGCAGCCGCCGCAACAAAACCTCGCAGCGTGGCGAAAAACTCCGGTTCTTCCAGCAGGAATGCATCGTGGCCCTTGTCGCTTTCGATCTCGACGAAAGATACGAGTGCGCCCGCTGCATTCAGCGCGTGGACCAAGGCTCGGCTGTTGGCGGTCGGAAACAGCCAGTCCGACGTGAAGGACACCACGCAGAAGCGTGCCTTGGTGCCCTCGAATGCCTTGGCGAGCACACCGCCGTGATCTGCAGCCAGGTCGAAGTAGTCCATGGCGCGGGTGAGGTAGAGGTAGCTGTTGGCATCGAACCGCTCGACGAAGCTGGAGCCTTGATGGCGCAGGTAGCTCTCGACCTGGAAATCCGCATCGAACGAAAAGGTAGGGGCGGCGCGGTCCTGAAGCTTGCGGCCGAATTTGCGCTGCAAAGCTGGCTCGGAGAGATAGGTGATGTGCGCTGCCATACGGGCGACGCCAAGCCCCTTCTCGGGCCGCTGACCCTGCTCGCGGTAGCGCCCGCCTGCCCAGGCCGGGTCCGCCATGACGGCCTGACGCCCAACCTCGTGGAACGCGATGTTCTGGGCGGAATGCTTGGCCGCCGTGGCGATCGGCATGGCCGCGAAGACACGATGCTTATAGGTCGCGGCCCATTCCAGCACCTGCATCCCACCCATCGAGCCACCGACGACAGCAAACAGGCTTTCGATGCCAAGGTGATCGATCAGCATGGCCTGCGCCCGCACCATGTCGCGGATGGTGACGACCGGCAGGTCAAGCGCCCATGCCTTGCCCGTAGCAGGATTGGTGGAGGCCGGACCCGTGGTGCCGAGGCAACCGCCGACGACATTGGCGCAGATCACAAAATAGCGCCCGGTGTCGATGATCTTGCCGGGGCCGATCAGCGTTTCCCACCAGCCAGGTTTGCCCGTGACGGGGTTTTCACTCGCCACATGCTGGTCACCTGTGAGGGCATGGCAGACGAGGACCGCGTTGGACTTGTCGGCGTTGAGAGCTCCATAAGTTTGATAAGCCACCTGCAGCGGCGCGATCGTCAGGCCGGAATCCAGCACGAGCGGCTGGCTGGCCGGGAAGTGCGCGACAAGGCTGTCCGGCGCGTCGGCCTGTGGTCCATGGGCCACGAAAGGTCTCGTCTTGCTGCGCGGCACGTCTGCGATATCCGTCAATTTCCTGCATTCAGTCCGATACGTTCGATATAGAGAACGCTTGGCGATTTGACTAGCCCTTCTCGTTGGCTCGTGGCAAGCAGCACAAATGTTTGATGCCGTCATTTTTTCTGGGAAGAATCCCGAAGCCGCAGCCCGCACCATGGCCTTCCTGGTGGAAGGTGTGGCGGAAGGGATGTTGCGGCGGGTGGTTGTCCTTTCAGGCGAAAGCGGGCCTGATCTGGAAAGACTTGCCGATGCCTCGGGGTGCCGGCTGGAGCAGGCGGTAGCGCCTGAGCGGATTCCTGACATTCTGGCCTCCCATATCGAGACCCCGCACGTGTTGACCTTTGCAGCCGGAGCACTGTTGCGGCCGGGCTGGCCAGTGCTGCTGATGCGCGAGATCCAGCGGCGCGGTCAGCCTGATGACGAAGTGACGCTGGCCTTCTGCCCCGAGCGTCTGGGGGAGAGGCTGGGGCTGATCGCCCGAATCGGCCTGCAGGGCCGTGTTCCGCTCACCCACGGAGCGCTGCTGCCGAGACTGCAACTGACCGATGCGGGCTATCGCGGGGGTGCCGTCAGGACGCGAGGACCGATCCACATGACCGAAATGCGCGTCGGGCGGATGGTGTAGCCTCGGTTCAAATCACAGCGCCTTGCGCCTTTGGTCGCCTCAAGTGCTCGTCCAGCCGCGGCATGATCTCGACAAAATTGCACGGGCGGTGGCGAAAATCGAGCTGCATGGCCAGGATGCCATCCCAGCCATCCTTGCAGGCTCCAGGAGAGCCCGGGAGGCAGAAGATGTAGGTACTGCCAGCCACGCCCGCAGTGGCACGGGACTGCACGGTGGATGTGCCGATCTTCTGGAATGAAATCTGATGGAAGACCCAGGAAAAGCCATCCATGCGCTTTTCAAACAATGGCTCCAGCGCCTCAGGCGTCACGTCGCGCCCGGTAAATCCGGTGCCCCCTGTGGTCATGACAACATCGACCGAGGGATCGGCTATCCAGCGTCGCACGGCCTCCCGGATCGCCCCCACATCGTCTGGAACAATCGCGCGATGCGCCAGGCGATGGCCCGCTGCTGTCAGGCGCTCCACAAGCACATCACCCGATCTGTCGTCATCGGGCTTGCGCGTATCGGACACGGTGAGCACAGCGATGCCAACCGGGACGAAGGACTTGGTGTCATCAATGCGCGACATGGCCGGTCTCCTGTGCCTCTGTTCTGGTGTCGAGGCAGGGCTGCGTCAACCTTTCGGCAAGCATGTTTGGGAAGAGGTTTAATCAAATGCTGCCGAGTTCAAAGCCCGTTAACGCTGCTTCGCCAAGACTTGTTGCCGGGCAATCGGAGAAAACAAGAAATGTTGGCGGCCCTTGACGCGCTCATCCAGAATGGACCCACCGGACGCGGACCTGTCGTGCTGCGGCAGCTCTGTGCGCTGTTCCTGAAAGTCGGTGTCGACGGGGAAGCCAGCACCACCGGCCTGTTCGACGACGTGATGGCGAATGTCGCGGCGGACCTTGATGACGAAACCGTCGTTTTCCTGGCCTCCGAGATGGCGCAGATGGCCAGTGTCCTGCCCGCTTTCTCCGCTACCATTTCCAGCCGCTCCCACGAAATCGCGGCCCGGTCGATCATTCCTTCGCCAGCAGAGATTGCCGCTGTCGTGCCGAATCTGGAGAGTGGGAAAATCGTCCCGGCAGCGCAGTTGCCGGTTGAACCCGCAGAAGCACCCTTGCCGAGCCATGCACCCTTGCCCAGCCATGCAACCTTGCCGAGCAATATGCCAAAACTCGTCGTCGCGTTGGCTTCCGAGACGTTGGCAATGCCACCACCAAACACGGACAGACGTGCCGTGCAGCGCCTGCCAGAGGAAGATGCGGAGAACCCGATCACCCTGGCCCGCCGGGCCAGCCCTTCAGAACTTCTGCTGATTGCGGACTTGCCCAACCTGCCGGAGAGCATCACCAATGTGCTGATCTCTCGGGGTGACCGCGAGGCCTTGCAGTGCGCACTTCGCAATCCATCGGCGAACTTTTCGAAATCCAGCCTCACCACCCTGGCGGAATTGGCTCCCAGTGATCGGATGCTGAAGGAGGCGTTGCTGGGGCGAACGAACTTGCCCGAAGTCATCGTCGAGCGGCTTCTGCCCTTCCTTCCACTCGACACCAAGGCACGCACGCTGATGACAGGTGCGCCATTCAATCCGGATGACGCGTGCGAGGCACTGTCTCAAGCGAATGCGGACCTGATTGCGGCCGATCGCAACGGTCATGAGATGATCAGCGTGGATGCGTGTCTGACCTGTCTCGATGAAGGTGTGATGACCAGCAACGACGTGATCGCCCTGTTGACCCGTGACATCCGAATCGCAGAACTCGCGGCATTCGCCGCAAAGCGCCTGGATATCCAACACGTATGCGCCTTCAACATCCTGTCGGGGCGGTTGGATCACGCCGTTGCCGTTCTGGTCCGCGCACTCGATGGCGACAGTGGTGCCATGGATGCGGTGATGACGATGCGACGACGGTGTGGGTGCCGAGAGGCGAAAGAATCCCGCAGCGCGTTCTCCACCGGGCAGCGCTATTCTGTCGAGGCGGCGCAGGATCTTGTCCAGCGCATGAATGCCACGGTCCATGAGCAGAGCTTGGAAACGGCCAAGGTGCGTGACAACGGCTCGGTTGCCGTCAAGGATGACCTGTATCTTCAGGCCGCCTGATCCGGTTCAGCTGGCACCAGCGGAAAAGGTGTTGCACTGGCCGATCTGGCCATCGCGCAACCCTTGCATGAACCAGCGCGTGCGCTGTTCAGACGAGCCGTGGGTGAAGCTGTCCGGCACCACATAACCCTGCGCCTGCTTCTGCAGCTTGTCATCACCGATGGCCTGGGCTGCATTCATGGCCTCGCGCACGTCACCTTCGTCCAGCTTGATCAGATCCTTGGCATGATGTGCCCAGACACCCGCCAGGCAATCCGCCATCAGCTCGACGCGCACTGACAGCGCATTCGCCTCACGCTTTGACACTTGCTGCTGGCGCTGCTGCACCTGCGGCAGGATGCCGAGCTGGTTCTGGATGTGATGGCCGACCTCGTGGGCGATGACATAAGCAAAGGCGAAATCGCCGCCCGCCCGCATCTTCGTCTGCATCTCCTGAAAGAACGACGTGTCGAGATAGACACGCTTGTCATTGGGGCAATAGAACGGACCCATGGCAGCCTGAGCTGAACCGCAGCCGGAGCGCGTACCACCCTGATAGAGCACCATGTTGGGCTCGATGTAGCGCATTCCATCG
>JANNEO010000127.1:0-25943 GCA_031378805.1 Hyphomicrobiales bacterium | reverse complement strand
ACCGCCAAATTGGCCGAGCACCGCCAGACGTGTGGTGCCCGACAATGCCGCGTAGATGCCGATGAGGTTTTCCGCCTCTGGTCGCCCTTTCAATCCGGCTTCCTCTGATGGCAGCGCATCGGAATCAGACTTCGCTTTCTTGATCTTGTTGGCGATGGTGTCAGCGTCATCGGTCAGGTTGATGCGCGACAGATCCGATGGATCGGATTTCGACATCTTCTTGGTGCCGTCGCGCAGGCTCATGACGCGCGGCGCGGGGCCTTGCGTCAGAGGGTCGGGCAGCGGGAAAAAGGCATCGCCGTGGCCATGCTCCGCGATACTGGCTGCGAAATCATTGTTGAACTTCTGCGCGATGTCGCGGGTCAGTTCCAGATGCTGCTTCTGGTCCTCGCCCACCGGCACGGCCGTGGCACGATAGAGCAGGATGTCGGCGGCCATCAGCGTCGGATAGGAGTAGAGACCGATGGATGCGGCCTCACGGTCCTTGCCGGCCTTTTCCTTGAACTGGGTCATGCGGTTGAGCCAGCCCAGCCGCGCGATGCAGTTGAAAACCCAGCCCAGTTCCGCGTGCTCACCCACCTGGCTCTGGTTGAAGATGATCGAGCGCTTGGGATCAATGCCCGCCGCGATATAGGCCGCCGTCACCTCACGGATCGCCTTCTTCAGGTCGTGGGGATCCTGCGGCACGGTGATCGCGTGCATGTCAACCACGCAATAGATACACTCGTGTGTTCGTTGCATGTCCACCCAGCGGGTGAGTGCGCCAAGGTAGTTGCCGATATGCAGCGTGTGGGTAGGCTGCATTCCGGAGAAGACGATGGGCTTGAAGGTCGCCATGGTGGAGGTGGCTCCGCTTGGATAAAAGAAGCGGCCTTATGGCAAGGGGGGAGGGGGAGTGCAAGCGGAGGAAAATGGTGTTTCACACAATCGCGGCCAGACTCGTATCCAGCGACAGCACCAGGCACCAATGGGGTTCAAAATCCGCGCCCATGGGCCAAATCTGCCCCTGAAAAGCGACCAGCATGACTTCTTCGTAGCGCTTGAACCAGGATTTCTGGCACAGCACGAACTTTGTGGCGGCGGTGATGCTTTCGCGGTCGATCACAGCCAGCACCACCATGTCCGGGTGCGTCTCCAGGTATTCGTACACCGCCACCATCAAGGTGGGATAGCCCGGATGCAGCATGTCATCGAGGACAATCAGGCCGCCGTCGGCAAGCACTGCCGTGGCCAGAGCCAGATCGCGCGTAAGGGCGGCGCGGCTGTGCTCGCCGTCGATGTGGAAGAGGCGGACACGCTTGCCGTCAGCCGCCGCAATCAGGTCTTGCGGCTTCATCTCCCGGCTGTCGGCCTTGAGTGTGACGCGGCGGGATGCCGGCACGCCGTGCCTCGCGCAGTTCGCATGAAAGCGGTCGATCACCTCCGGGTTAGGCCAATCGAAAAGGTCGATGCCCACGGCCTTCTCGTCGCCCCGCAACATGTGCGCGAGCGCTATGAAGAAGCGCCCTTCGAAAGTGCCGATCTCGGCGACCTGGCCGGAAATGCCAAGGTCGCTCTGAATGCTCATCAGGCGGGCCGCGATGGCGGCAGCAAAGCGTGACGACATGCCGACGACGCTCAGGTAGCCGTCTTGCAGATAGGCGTCGACAACCGGGCTACCGGTAGAAAGCGTAAGGGGAGGGGCTGTGGTCACGGCTGGTTCCTTGAGTTTTCCGCTACTTGCCCTGAAACATCAGACAAACGCCAGCGAAGATCGGCAAAAGACTACACGAGCGCCCTTGTTCCGGCTAAAGCCATTCGCCATGGCTCCGCATGTTCTTCCCATCCGCGTCTATTACGAAGACACTGATTTCTCCGGCGTGGTTTATCACGCCTCTTACCTTCGTTTCATGGAGCGGGGCCGGACGGAGCTGATCCGTGCCCTGGGCATCGACCAGAAGGATTTGTTCGACGGCGGAACGGCGCTCGCCTTCGCGGTGCGGGGCATGATGATCGAGTTCCTGAAGCCAGCTGTTATGGATGACATGTTGACCATCGAGACCATGCCGGTGGACATGAAGGGCGCGTCGATGACGGTTCACCAGCGCGTTTTGCGCGGCGACGAGGCGTTGGTGACGGCACAGGTGAAGGTGGTGTGCGTGGGGGGCGGTCGGGCGCGGCGCATCCCTGATGGCTTGCGGGCGCGGCTTGGCGGGTAAGGGTTTTGAGGTGCCGCCCGCATCCCAGCCATGCGTGTCATGTCCAGTTTGCTAACCCGTTGTTAACATTGATTCCTGCTTAACTGGTCCGAAGAACGGGGAATCCGCGTGACGCCCCGGCTTTGGGCTTGAAAGCCTTGGTTTGAACGAATTTTGCGCGGAAAGCCTGCGTCTCGCAGGCGCCAGGCGCTGATGGATTGGAGACCACGATGCCAGGAGCGGAAACCGCCCATGATCTTTCCCTCTGGGGGCTGTTCTGGCAGGCGCATATCGTGGTCAAGCTGGTGATGATGGGACTGCTGGTCGCGTCTGTCTGGACGTGGAGCATCATCGTCAACAAGTGGCTGCTGTTTCGCAAGCTGAACGGACAAATGGATACGTTCGAAGAGACATTCTGGTCCGGGCAGAGCCTTGAGGAACTTTATCGCAATCTGCAGAACAGGCCGACCAGCGGCATGGCTTCGGTGTTTGTCGCTGCGATGCGCGAATGGAAACGCGCGTTCGAAGGCTCGGGCCGTGGCTTCGCCTCGCTCAACTCGCGTATCGACAAGGTGCTCGACGTGACGATCCAGCGCGAGGCGGAGCGCTATGAATCGAACCTTCTGGTGCTGGCGACGGTGGGATCTGCCGGGCCATTCATCGGCCTTTTCGGCACGGTCTGGGGAATCATGACGTCGTTCACCTCCATCGCGGCATCGAAGAACACCTCGCTGGCCGTCGTGGCACCCGGCATCGCGGAGGCATTGTTTGCCACCGCCATCGGCCTTGCTGCCGCTATCCCTGCAGTGATTGCCTACAATGTTTACCAGAAGCAGGCGACCAAGGCGCAATCGCGTCTCGAGAGTTTCGCCGACGAATTTTCGGCCATACTATCGCGTCAGATCGATGAACGTGTTGCCGCCTGAAGATTGGGCGACGTGAGGAACTAGTCCATGGCAATGAGCGCAGGCGGGGCAGGCGAGCAATCCGGAACAAGGCGGCGGCGCAAGCGCAAGTCCGCGCCGATCGCCGATATCAACATGACGCCGTTCATCGACGTGATGCTGGTGCTGCTGATCATTTTCATGGTGACGGCTCCCTTGCTGACGGCAGGTGTTCCGCTTGATCTGCCCAAGACCGGGGCGGGACAGCTGAGTGTCGACCAGAAGCCGATTACCATTTCGATCAACGACAAGGCGCAGATCTTCATCGGCGAGACGCCCATCACCCTCGCGGAGATCGCTGCGAAAATTCAGCCGCTGGCCAAGCAGGGCTTTGACGAGCGCATCTATGTTCGCGGTGCGAAACAGGTGGATTACGGCACGGTGGCACAAGTGATGAGCGCCATCACCACGGCGGGCTACAAGCGGGTGGCGTTGCTGACCGAGCAGGACCGGAAGTGAGGCGCTGAATTGCTCTGGCTGAAGGACGAGTTCAAACGGCCTGGCCTGCCCTTTTCGGTGGGGCTGCACGCGGCTGTTCTCGTCGCAAGCGTCGTCTCTTTCTCCAGTCCGAAAAAGTTCGAGGATGTGTCGGAGGCGATCTCGGTCGAGATGGTGGACGAGAATGCGCTGCGTGAAATCACGCGCGGCGAGCAGGCGGCCAAGCAGCCGCAGCCCGCACCGCGTGTGGACCGTGTGGACGACAAGAAGGAACAGAACGCGCCCGGTGAAGCCAAACGCCAGGTGAATGCCGATAACACGCCGAAAGCCCAGGAAGCGACGGCCAAGGAAGAGCGCAAGGACATCGCCGCCGTTGTGCCGCCGCCGCTGCCGATTCCCCGCCCGCAACCGCCCAAGCCTGTTGAACCGCCCAAGGTCGCTGCTGTCGCCAAGCCGCCCAAACCTGCCGAGACGACGGATGAGGAAGAAGAGGCTGAAGAGGTGACGCGTCAGGCCGCAAAGAAACGCGAGGAGCAGAAAAAGCTCGAAGACGCACGCCGTGCGGAGGACGCGAAGAAGCGGGAGGATACCCGCAAGGCTGACGAAGCGCGCAAGCAAGACGAGCAGCGCCGCGAGCAGCAGGCTGAAGCTGCCCGGCGCGAGGAGCTCAAGAAGGTTGCCGACGCGAAGGCTGCGGATGATCGCAAGAAAACGGAAGATGTGAAGAAGGCCCAGGACGCCAGAAAAGCCGAGGACGCCAAGAAGGCTGACGACGCCAAGAAGGTACAGGAAGCCGCCAAGAAAGCGGCTGACGAAAAGAAGAAGCGCGAGGCCGAGCAGGACGCGAAAAACCAGGCCACGGCGGATGCTGCGCGACGCGCCTTGCTGGCCTCACGCGAGGTGCCGTCCAACAGTGGAAACACCGGGCAGCAGCTGCAGCGCAATCCCGCTGCCGGTACGCCAGCTGCAACCGGGCAGAAGCTCAATCCATCGGATCGGGCGGCGCTGGCCGGAATGCTGGCTGATCAGATCCGGACGTGCTGGAGCGTGCCTGTCTCGGGCAAGCCCAATATCCTGCCGCAGGTTCGTGTCTCGCTCAACGCCGATGGTTCGCTGAACGGTGCTCCCGTGCTGGTCAACTCCTCGGGTGATCCCAATTTCCGCGCCTTGGCTGACAGCGGGATGCGCGCGATACGCCAGTGTTCGCCCTTCCGCATCCCGCAGCGTTTCGCGCCAACCTACAACGACTGGCGCACGATTGCCGTTCAACTGAACCCCGATGATTGAGATGACGATGACACGCAACCAATCAATTGTTTTCGACATTCCAGTCGGCCTTACCCTGAGCCTGTCGAAGGGCGAGGTCGCTGCACAGCGTAGCCAAAAGCCCAGATCCTTCGACAGGCTCAGGATGAGGCTGCTGGCTGTGGGATTTGCTGTCACAACCCTCACCACGCCTGCCGGGGCCGAACTCTTCATCGATCTGAGGGGTGGGAATTTCCAGCCCATGCCGATCGCAGTGGCGGAGTGCGTGGGCGAGACGCCACAGCAGAGCGTTTCGAGCGTGATCACCAGCAACCTCAAGCGCTCCGGCCTGTTCGCGCCCATCGAGAAATCACGGTTCCCCGAGAAGATCGAGAATTTCGATGCCGTACCGAATTTTGCAGCGTGGAAGGGCACGGGCATCCAGGCGCTGGTGACCTGCCGCATCGTGCGCAGTGGCAACCAGGTGCAGGCGCAATACCGGTTGTGGGAGGTGGCTTCAGGCGAGCAACTTGTGGGCCAGCAATTGTCCACCGATGGCGGCAACTGGCGGCGGGCAGCGCATATCATTTCGGATGGCACCTTCGCCAAGATCACGGGCGAGAAGGGATTTTTCGACACGCGCATCGTCTTCGTGGATGAAAGCGGCCCCAAGGAAAACCGCAAGAAACGCCTGGCGATCATCGATCAGGACGGCGGCAATTTCCGGGCACTGTCGGGCAACGAGGAGCTGGTGGTGACACCACGTTTCTCGCCCTCGTCGCAAGAGGTGGCCTATATGGGCTTCGTGCCGGGGCAAGACCCCAAGGTCTACATCCTCGACATCAGCAAGGGCCAGCGCGAGGTCGTGGGGGATTTTCCCGGCATGAGCTTCAGCCCGCGCTTTTCGCCCGACGGCTGGAAAATCGTGATGAGCCTGCAACAGGCGGGCAATGCCAACATCTATGCCATGGACCTGCGATCCAACGCCATGACGCGCCTCACCAACTCACCCTCCATCGACACGTCGCCCTCCTATTCGCCCGATGGCGCACAGCTCGTGTTCGAGAGTGATCGCGGCGGCGGGCAACAGCTCTACACCATGGCGGCATCGGGCGGCGGGGCGAAGCGCATCTCCTTTGGGCAGGGCCGATACTCCACGCCGGTCTGGTCACCCAAGGGCGATTACATCGCCTTCACCCGCCAAAGCGGCACGACCTTTGCCATCGGCATCATGAAGCCGGATGGTTCCGGAGAGCGCATTTTGACGGAAGGCTTCCATAACGAAGGCCCGACCTGGGCACCCAATGGCCGCTACCTCATGTTCTTCCGCGACGCAGGCGGGGCAGGTGGACCGAAGATGCACATGGTGGACACAACAGGGCGGGTGGAGGTCTCGGTGCCGACGCCGGCCTATGCGAGCGATCCGGCCTGGAGCCCGCTGCTGAGCGAGGTGAAGTGACCAACGATTTGACTGCTCAAACAATAAGACCAGCTCTCACTCCTCGTCATCCTCATCATCGGCACGGCTCTTGCCGGTCTGGTCCTGCCAGAGCTTGAAGTAGAGGCCCTTTTTCTTCAGCAGTTCGGGGTGGGTGCCGCTTTCCGCGAGCTTGCCCTTTTCCAGCACGTAGATCACGTCCATGTCGACGACGGAGGTGAGGCGGTGGGTGACGGAGATCACCGTGCGGCCCTTCGCCACCTTATTGAGCGTGCGGGTGATGGCGCGTTCGGTGGTCTGGTCCAGCGCCGAGGTTGCTTCGTCCAGCAGCAGGATCGCCGGATCGCGCACGATGGCGCGGGCGATGGCAAGGCGCTGGCGCTGGCCGCCTGACACCGTGCTGCCGCGCTCGCCCACCACTGTCTGGTAGCCATCGGGCAGGCCCTCGATGAACTTGTGGATTTCGGCTGCCTTGCAGGCCGCGATCACCTGTTCGTCCGTGGCGTTCTGGTTGCCGAGCCGGATGTTGTCCATCATCGACATGTTGAACAGCAGGTTGTCCTGGAAAACGACCGCCATCTGGGCGCGCAGGCTGTCGCGCTTCAGATCGTTGACGTCATGGCCATCCAGCAGGATTTTGCCCTTGTTGATGTCGTAGAGCTTCAGCAGCGTGTTGATGATCGTGCTCTTGCCCGCGCCGGAGCGCCCGACGATGGCAACGCGCTTGCCCGCCTCGATGCGCAGGTTCAGGCGGTTCAGGTGGTTCTGCTTGCCATCGTAGCTGAAGATGACGTTGTCATAGACGATGTCCCGGCCGAAGGGGGGCAGATCGCGGGCATCGTCCTTGTCCTTGCTGCGAATCGGCTCGTGCAAGTAGTCATTGATGTGCTTAGCGGCGCCTGACCCCTCGATCAGCACCGGGATGAACTGGGTGATGTGCCCGACATTGTAGGACAGCTCCCAGAAGAGCGTTTCGAAGGCCACGAAGGTGCCAAGCTGGATCGTGTCATTCCAGACGAGATAGGCACCCAGAGCCAGAACGAAGAGGTGGAGTGCCAGCACCGAGATGGTGATCGAACGCTCTACCAGTCCGTTGATCCACAACATGCGGAACATCGACGCGCGAATATTGGCATTCCTGTCGCGGTACCAGCCGATGGCTTTCTTCTGCAAGCCGAATGCCTTGACCACGCCAATCGATGTGATGACCTCCTGCGTCACGCCCAGAGCCTGCGCTTCGTTCTTCTTGACCTGATAGCTCGCATCCACTGCCTTGGGGGCCAGGAACCGAGGGCCAATGACGGCAATGGGGAACAGCAGAAGCGCCACCGTGGCAAGTTGCCAGTTCAGGAAGAACATCATGGCGATGCCAGCGACAAGTTCGAAGCTCGGCAGCACGCCCCATTGCATACCGTGATTGATTGTCTCCTCCAGTTGCGACATGTCGCCGGAGAAGCGCTGCAGGACAACGCCGGTCTTGTTCTTGTGGTAATAATCCACCGGCAACACCTGCGAGTGGTCGAAGAGCCGGTTGCGGATATCCCGGATCATGGCAGAGCCGGTGTCGGCGTTCAGCCACTCGAACCAGATCATCACGCAGGACGAAACCACGCCAAGGCCGAACATCGTTGACAGGATGATGATCAACATGCGCGGATCATCGGCATTGATTGCGTCGTCGATCAGGAACTTCAGCAGCAGCGGAAACGAGGTGTTGTAGATCGTCTCGATGATTACCGCGACGACGATGAGCGTGATGCCCTTCTTGTGCGCCGGGAAGAAGGGTGACAGGAACTGCCCCATGATCTTGAGGGCATTGCGCGTCTGGTTGGCGCTGACGACGTGCGGCGAGATTTCCTCGTGTTCGTCGTCATCATCCTCGTCTTCGTCGTCCTCTTCCTCCGGCTCTTCGGGTTTTTTCGCCGCGGCTTTGGCAGGCTTTTTCTTCACTTGCTCTGCAGCTGTTTTCAACCGTGCGGTCTCGTCTTCCGGCTTTGCAGTGTCAGCGCCGGGCTCGGGCGTCTTGGGCGTCTTTGCCATCGTTTTTTCCTGCGAGCCGACCGGAGACGACCATGTTACTTTTCCGGAGAACAGGCCGGATTTCAGTCTTGTTTACCGACTGTTAATACCAAAGAACAGTGCTTTTCTGTCATCGGCGCTGCGGGTCGGCAATATGCTTAAGGCGGTGTTGGATCAGCCTCGCCCTCGCTCCATCTGCTTTGGCAGAACCTGATGTTCTATCCAGTTGCGCAGTTCGGTCACCCGTTTGTGTTCATCCAGAATCTCCGCACCGAGGCCGCAGCGCCAGGCGATATCGCGGCGCGAAGGTTCCTGATCAAGCGTGACCAGATCCTTCGCATAGGCTACCCCGGCTTCAACCGTCTGGAAAAATCCTTCTTCGGCCATGTCACCCGCGAGCCGCGCGATGATTGAAGCGCTTTCCGTCAGCGAGAATTCCGGATGGTATTGCACCCCCCAGAACGTGCCGCCATCATGATGGATTTCAGCGGCCTGCACCGGGCACAGTGCGTTGGACGCCAGCACGATCATGTCCGGCGACGGAGTCGTGACGATATCCAGGTGGATTGCAGGCGCGTCGAACGCCGCAGGCCGTCCCGCCAGCATCGGATGGGCACGGCCAGCGGCCGTCGGCGCGATGTTGCGGGCAAAGCCGAATTCCCGACCCAGCGGATTTTTCCCGACATCGCCGCCCGCTGCCACGCACGCCATCTGCACTCCCCAGCACGAACCGAAGAAGGCGGTTCTGCTGCGGAAGATTTCGCGGGCCAGGCTGATCTGGCGCTCGACCGCCGCTTCGCGCTTCCACAGATGCAAGGATGATCCGGTCAGCGCGATACCGTCATAGTCCGCAAGTCCTGCCCGCTGCGGTAGGTTAGCCCCGTGATCGGCCGGATAGCAGATGTCGAAAAGACTGCCGGCGGGGGCCAGCGCCAGCAGCGTGTCGCCATAAGCGTTGCCAGGGGATTTGCCGAAATCACGCAGGTGTACGGCACGTCGCTCGACAGGATTGCCATCGACAACCAGAAATCTCAAACCGCTCAATGGTCTTATCTCCAGCCCGTGATGATTGGACTCATGAATGGAATGCGCTTTCAAAGCGCAAGGGCCTGTAGCATGGAGAAACCTGTGTTGCGAAGGCTCGCAGCACACAGGACTATCACCTTGCCAACACCCGCTGCGCGAACTTTCCGTCTGCTCACCGGCAATGCGTATCTCATGCTGGTTACGGCGATGCTGTTCTGGTCGATGAACACGGTGGCGGCGCGGCTGGCGGTCGGCGAGATATCACCCATGCTGCTGGTGTTGCTGCGCTGGATTCTGGCCTGTGGCGTGTTGCTTGTCATCGCGCGAGATGCCTTGCGGGCGGATTGGCCCGTGCTGAAAACGCGGCTGCCTTATGTGTTCGCCATGGGTGCGCTGGGCTACACGGCCTTCAATGCGCTGTTCTATGCAGCGGGCCATCACACCACGGCGGTCAACATGGGCATCCTCCAGGGGTCGATGCCGATCCTGGTGATGGTGACGGGCGTGCTTGTTCTGCGCGAGCGGGCCAATACGCCGCAATGGCTTGGCACTGGCCTCACGCTCGTCGGCATCGTGCTGGTGGCGAGCGGCGGCGATCTCGCGCGGCTGAAGGATTTCCGCTTCAACATCGGCGATGTCTGGATGCTCGTCGCCTGCCTGCTCTACGCGGGCTACACCGTGGGCTTGCGCAAACGCCCTGCGGCTTCCGGGCTTGGGTTCTTTGCGGTTATGGCGGCAGCGGCGACGCTGACCTCCATCCCTCTTGCGCTGGCGGAATATGGCAATGGCGCAATGATCTGGCCTGGCTTGAAAGGCTGGCTGCTCGTGCTGTTCATCGGCCTTGGACCGTCGTTGCTGGCGCAACTCACCTTCATGCGTGGCGTCGAGCTGATCGGTGCGGTGCGCTCCGGCGTCTTCATCAATCTCGTGCCGGTCATCGGGCCGATCTTCGCGGTGCTTATCCTTGGCGAGACCTTCGGCTGGCATCACGGGCTTGCGCTGCTGCTGGTACTGGGCGGCATTGCAATCGCCGAGCGCGGCAGACAACGTTGAGGCGCTATCGCGTCAACACTCCCTAGCGTGCCTGCCCATGGTATTCCGGGTTGGGCCGCATGTCGGTGGCCGAGGCCATGCGGTTCGACATGTTGTAGAAGCTTGCGACAGCCGCGATGTCCCAGATGTCGCGCTCGTTGAAACCTGCGCTCCTCAGCACGTCGCGGTCATCCTCCTCGATGGCGGATGATGCATTGGTGATCAGCACGGCAAAATCGAGCATGGCGCGTTCCCGCACGCTCAACGGGGCGGCGCGGTAGTTCATCACCAACATCTCGCCCAGTTCAGGCTTGCCCGAGAGCTGTCGCACGGCGGCACCGTGGGCGGTCAGACAATAGAAACACTTGTTCTCGGAGGAAACAACGACGGCGATCATCTCACGCTCAAGCTTGGAGAGGCCAGAGGGTGCCAGCATCAGATCGTTGTAGAAGGCCGCGAAAGCTTCAAGCTTGGCGTTGTCATGCGCATAAGCCCTCAAGACGTTCGGCACATAGCCGATCTTGTCCCTGCATTTCTGGAAGTACGCCTGCATCGCGGGAGACAGCTCTCCCTCGGGAAGATCAAGAGCCATCACATTTTCTGCCGAGTTGCTGGCTTTTTGAGGCTTGATCGTCATTTTTTGGTCTCCCGAGAGGCAGAATAAGGCGCTTGCCGGTGATTTTTTCACATTCCACTCGTTTTGGGGTGTGATCGAACGATCCGGGCTGTTAGACCATAGTCGCAGTTTTTCGGGGGTATGTCATGCCAGCGTCCAAAACCGGAACGGCGGGTTTCGCCTCGCTCCTCTACGATCAGGTGGCTGCCGAGGACGTGGCGCGGCTTTCGCACGATATCCGTGAGGCGCTGGCCGCACGGGCGCTTTCGAAGCTGCACCTGCGATCAGGTCCGACCAGCGTCGATCTTTCCGATGGAGCCGCCTTCGGGCTTGCCGATACGCTGGTGCTTGAAGCCATCAATGATGACCGGCCCTTCCTGCTTGATTCCACACTCGAGGAGCTGCGCGAAAGGGGCATTGCGCCAAGGCTCGTGGCGCATCCCATCTTCGGCGTCAAACGTGACAGGGACGGCAAGCTGATTGGCGTGCCTGCCCTGGCTGCGTCTGCTGGCGGCGAGGGACGCGAGAGCTTCATCCACATCCACTTGCCGATGCTGCCTGCGGCGGAAGCCGCTGATCTCAAGACCAGTCTCGCCAGGGTCTATGATCATGTCAGGCAAGCCGTTGCTGATTTTGCCGCCATGCGCGACAGGCTGGCGGCCGCGATCACGTCATACAAGGCCAGCCCGCCGCCTCATGCGAAGGCGGATGTCGCGGAAGCCATTGCCTTTCTGGAATGGGCAGCTGCTGACCACATGACTTTGCTGGGCATGAGGGAATATCGGCTGACTGGTGATGACACGATGCCAGCGCCGCAGCCAGGTTCGGGGCTGGGTATTCTGCGCGACCCGGCGGTGAACGTGCTGCGCCGCGGGCGCAACGATCTGATGATGACGCCCGAGATCCTGACCTTCCTGCGCGAGCCGCAGACGCTGATCATCACCAAAGCCAACGTGAAGTCCCTGGTGCATCGGCGGGTGCACATGGACTATGTCGGCGTGAAGATTTTTGGCACAGACGGCAAGGTCGCGGGGGAATTGCGCGTCGTTGGTCTGCTGACAGCCACGGCCTACAACGATCCCGTGACCAGCGTGCCCTACATACGGCGCAAGGCGGAATACGTCTTCGAGCGGGCGGGTTTCCCCAAGGACAGCTACTCCGCACGCGCCTTGACCAATGTGCTCGAAAGCTATCCGCGTGATGAGTTGTTCCAGATCGCGCCCAAGCAGCTTGAAACTTTCGCCCGTGATATCATGGCGTTGGCGGACCGGCCCCGCCTGCGGGCGCTGGCGCGCGTCGACAGGTTCAACCGTTTCGTGTCGTTGCTCGTCTATATCCCGAAGGATCGTTATGACAGCGAGGTGCGACGCAAGGTCGGCCTCTGGCTCGCGTCCGCCTACCAAGGGCGTGTGTCGGCGGCTTATCCATCCTATCCGGAAGGACCGCTGTCCCGTACGCATTTCATCATCGGGCGTGACGAGGGGGCCACGCCCGACATCAGCCGTGAGGCGCTGGAAGACGGAATCGCCGGTATCGTTCGCACCTGGGGCGACCAACTGCGCGAGGCGGCCATCGGACAACCGGCAGCCGCCGCGCTGATCGGGCGCTATGCAGAAGGCTTTGGGGCGGCCTACAGGGAGGCATTCACAGTTGCCGATGCACTGCGGGACATGGCGGTCATCGACCGGCTGACGCCGGAGCGTCAGCGCCTGGTCAATCTCTATCGCCGTCGGGCCGAGGAAGAGCACCGGGCCAGCCTCAAGGTCTTTTCGCTGGGTGAAGCGGTGTCCCTGTCCGAGCGTGTGCCCTTGCTGGAGGGCCTCGGCTTCCGGGTGATCAATGAGCGGACGTATCGGCTGATTGCCCAGGCCGAGGGTGATGAGCGCAGCGTCTGGCTGCATGACATGACACTGGAGCGCGCCGTTGGTGGCGCCATCGACATCGCGGCCATCGACCCGCGAATCGAGGCAGCGCTGATGGCGCTGTTCCATGGTCTGACGGAATCCGACCGTCTCAATGCCCTCGTGCTCGAAGCCGGTCTGGCGTGGCGGGAAGTGGCGATGCTGCGCACCCTGTCGCGTTATGCTCAACAGATCCGTGCGCCTTACGGGCAGGATTATATCGCCGATACGCTGAAGAAACACGCGGCAGTTGCTGCAGCACTGGTCGCACTGTTCCATGCGCGGTTCGATCCTCAGGGCGACGAGGCTGGCCGTCAGGCGCGTGAGGCGAAAGTTTCGCAGGAGATCGATACGTTGCTCGCTGCCGTCCAGAGCCTCGACGAGGATCGCATCCTGCGGTTGTTCCGCAACCTCCTGCGGGCGGCGGTGCGCACGAATTTCTATCAGCCCGCCGAGGATGGCCGCCCGCGCTTTGTCATCGCCTTCAAGTTCGATGCCGCGAAGATATCCAGCCTGCCGCTGCCACGGCCGCTGTTCGAGATTTTCCTGCATTCGCCCCGCGTTGAGGGTGTGCATATGCGCTTCGGCAAGGTCGCGCGTGGTGGCATCCGCTGGTCCGACAGGCCGCAGGATTTCCGGACGGAAGTGCTTGGTCTCGTCAAGGCGCAGCAGGTCAAGAACGCCGTGATCGTGCCCGTGGGTGCCAAGGGCGGGTTTGTTCCCAAGCAGCTTCCCCCGGCGACCGACCGCGCGGCGTGGCTGACGGAGGGTACTGAGGCGTACAAGATATTCATTGCCACGCTGCTGACCCTCACGGACAATCTGGTGGGGGATACACTGGTGCCACCGCCTGCCACGGTGCGGCACGATCCCGATGATCCGTATCTGGTCGTCGCCGCCGACAAGGGCACGGCCACGTTCTCCGACACTGCCAATGGCATCTCGGAAGCGCATCATCACTGGCTGGGCGACGCCTTCGCATCAGGCGGTTCAGCAGGCTACGACCACAAGAAGATGGGCATCACCGCACGCGGTGCTTGGGAGGCTGTGAAACGGCATTTCCGCGAGATCGACATCGATATCCAGACAACGCCATTCAGCGTGGCGGGCGTCGGCGACATGTCGGGCGATGTCTTCGGCAACGGCATGTTGTTGTCCGAGCAGATCAGGCTCGTCGCCGCCTTCGATCACCGCGATATTTTTCTTGATCCAACGCCCGATCCGGCCAGTGGCTTTACAGAGCGTCAGCGCATGTTCGCCCTGCCGCGTTCAAGCTGGCAGGACTATGACAAGAGCCTGATCTCGAAGGGCGGCGGCATCTATCCCCGCAGTGCCAAGGAGATCGTGCTGACCCCTGAAGCCCAGGCCATGCTGGAGCTGAAGAGCCCGACAGCCACGCCCCAGGAGATTATGAACGCCATCCTGAAGATGCGCGTGGACCTGATGTGGTTCGGTGGTATCGGCACCTATATCAGAGCCACAACCGAAACCGACGCCGATGCGGGCGACCGCGCCAATGATCCAATTCGCGTGACGGGCAGCGAGCTGCGCTGCAAGGTCATCGGTGAAGGTGCCAATCTTGGCGCCACGCAGCGCGGTCGCATCGAGGCGGATCGGGCGGGTGTTCGGCTCAACACCGATGCCATCGACAACTCGGCGGGCGTTAATTCCTCGGACGTCGAGGTCAACATCAAGATCGCGCTCTCGAAGCCGATGGCGGATGGCCGTTTGACGCTCGCCACGCGCAATCCGCTGCTTGCCTCCATGACCGACGATGTCGCCCGGCTCGTGCTGCGCAATAACTATCTCCAATCCCTTGCCGTGTCCCTGACTCAGCACAAGGGGGTGTCTGACGTGGCGGATGAAAAGCGGTTGATGCACGCACTCGAGGCCGCAGGAAGGCTCGACCGGAAGGTGGAGTATCTGCCCGAAGATCTGGCGCTCGACGGTCTGGAACGTGAAGGAAGGGGGTTGAGCCGACCAGAACTTTCGGTGCTGCTGGCCTATGCCAAGCTCGCCTTCCACGACGACGTGCTGGCAAGCGATGTCCCCGACGATCCATATTTCGCGGTGGAGCTCCTGCGCTATTTTCCTGACGGGGTACGCGTGGGATATCCCGACGCCGTCGCCGGCCACAGGCTACGCCGCGAGATCATTGCCACGGGCCTTGCCAACGCCGTGGTCAATCGGACTGGCCCGAGCGTCGCGGTGCGCATGGCGGAGGATACCGGTCGGCCCGTGGCCGATGTGGCCCGTGCCTATGCGCTGACACGGGATGCGTTCGGCGTGCTCGACATCAACACCGCCATCGATGCGCTGGATGCGCGGATCAGTGGGGCATTGCAGCTCGAACTCTATGCGGCGGTGCAGCAGTTCACGGTGGCGCGCATGATGTGGTTCATGCGTCATGTCGATTTCGCGCCGGGGCTGGCCGCCTTGGTCAATCGCTTCAAGACAGGTGCTTCGATGGCACTGCCCGAGGGAGACAACCCATGGCTCGCCAAGGGTGTGCCGCCGGAGCTTGCGGGTCAGATGCTGCGGCTGTCCGCGTCCGCCATCCTGCCGGATGCCACACTTGTTGCGGAACGCGCCAAGGCAAGCCCTCTGGAGGCACGCGAGACACTCGTGGCGTTGGCGCAAATGCTTGATGTGCCGCGCTTGCGCCAAGCTGCCGGATTGGTGATCACGACCGATAGCTATGAGCGGCAAGCGATCACCCGCGCCATGGACGGTGTGGACTCCGCACTGCGCACCCTGGCCGTCGAGGCTTTGCGTGAGGGGGGCGCGGGCGAACCCGGCGTGCAGCTCTGGGCATCGAAGCGCGCGGGTGATCTTGCCCGAGTCCAACGCACGACGCGCGAGATGCTGGCCGGGCAACCTTCACTCGCCAAGGTCAGCGTTGCGGCGGGCGCATTACGCGATCTCGACAGGACATGACCGAGCCATCTTATCCGCCGCGGCGGGCAGTCGTGTCCTGGTTGATGTTCGACTGGGCGGCGCAGCCATTCTTCACGCTGGTGACGACCTTCATTTTCGCGCCTTTCTTCGCAGCCGCCATTGCGTCATCGCCGCTGGAAGGCCAGGCCTTGTGGGGCTACGCAACCGGCTTTGCAGGGTTGTGCATCGCCCTCCTTTCGCCCCTGCTGGGCGCGATTGCAGATCAGGCCGGCGGGCGCAAGCCATGGATTGCGATCTTCGGGTCGATGCTGGTGCTGGGCTGCGCCATCCTGTGGTTCGCGGTGCCAGGATCGCAGCACGCCGTCGCCATCGCGCTTCTGGGTTATGTCATCGCCTTGATTGGTGCGGAATTCGCAACTGTATTCAACAATGCCATGATGCCCACACTGGTTCCGGCAGAGAAGATCGGACGTTTGTCAGGCACGGGCTGGGCCATGGGCTATCTCGGAGGATTGATCAGCCTTGCCCTGACATTGGCCTTTCTCGCGTCTGATTCTCAGAGCGGCCTAACGCTGCTGGGCCTCGCGCCACTGTTTGGCCTGGATGGCCTGTCGCGGGAAGGTGACCGCTTCACCGGACCGCTTTCTGCCGTATGGTTCCTTGTCTTCGTGCTGCCGATGTTCCTGTTCGTGCCAGATCGGCCCCGACGCATGGCGCTTGGAGCAGCGATCGGTTCCGGTCTGACGCGTCTCAGACAGACGATCCTCTCCCTGCGGGACAAGCATGGCCTCGCACGCTTCCTGCTGGCCAACATGATCTATGCCGATGCTCTGGTGGCGCTGTTCGCCTTTGGCGGCATCTATGCGGCGGGAACCTTTGGCTGGGGCAGCATCGAAATTGGCGTGTTTGGCATTCTGCTTACGGTCACGGGCACGCTGGGTGCATGGCTTGGCGGCAAGCTGGATGATCTGTTGGGCTCACGGACCGTGATCGGCGTCAGCCTGGTCATCCTCATGCTGACCTGCCTGGGTATCATGGGGACGACGCGCGAGAGCTTTCTGTTCGTGTTCGCGGCGACAGGACCGCTGCCAGGGCAGGGGCTCTACGCCTCCATGCCAGAGCGGGTCTATGTCGGGCTCGGCCTGCTGATCGGGCTGGTGGCAGGGCCGGTGCAGGCGGCCTCGCGCTCGTTGCTCATCAAGCTCGCGCCCAAGGAGGATATCGGCCAGTATTTCGGGCTTTTCGCCCTGTCCGGCAAGGTCACGAGCTTCGTTGGCCCCGTTCTTGTCGCGCTGGTCACGCAGATCAGCGGCTCACAACGCGCAGGGATATCCGTGCTGCTCGTGATGTTTGCGGTGGGTTTCATGTTGCTGAAGGAGCGGCAAGATGCCTGACCTGTTGGCTTCGCAGTGTGTCTTGGGATAGTGCTTCGCAGATGCTTACGCCCGTCACCTGCCCCAAGCTCTCAGTCTTTCCAGGGCTGCGTCACGCCTGGTTCACCCGGGAGGGCGGCGTTTCGGCAGGTCCGCTTTATGGAACGCTGAACGGCGGGTTGGGGTCTAGCGACGAACGCGCCCATGTGATTGAAAATCGCAGGCGCATGGCCGCTCATCTCAGCGTTGCCCCTGAGCGCTTTCTCAGTGTCTGGCAGGTGCATTCGCCCGATGTCGTCACAGTCAGCGCTCCCTGGCCGGACGAACGGCCGAAAGCTGATGCGCTGGTGACCGCAACGCCCGGGCTTGCCATCAGCGTGGCGACGGCGGATTGCGGTCCGGTGCTGTTTGCCGACCCCGTGGCGGGCGTGATTGGCGCGGCCCATGCGGGTTGGCAGGGCGCATTCAAGGGTGTGCTCGAAGCCACTATCGCAGCAATGCTGGCACAAGGTGCCAGACGTGCCGATATCACGGCGACGATCGGACCGATGCTCAGTCAACGCAACTATGAGGTCGGCCCGGAATTCGTGCAGCGTTTCCATGCCGCGAACGTCTCGAACGCACGCTTCTTCAAGCCCTCGCCCAAACCGGCCCATGCGTTGTTCGATCTCCCGGCATACAATCGAATGCGGTTGAAGGCGGCTGGAATCGGCACCATCAATGACCTTGCACTGTGTACCTATGACGATGAGCAGAGGTTCTTCAGCTACCGCCGGACGACCCACCGCAAAGAGTCTGATTACGGGCGGCTCATTTCCGCGATCGTGATCGAGGCTTGATCGGCGGTAGACCTACACAGTCACCTGGCTGCCCAACTCCACCACCCGGCCTGTCGGTATATGAAAGAAGTCCGTTGCATTGGTGGCGATGCGCGTCAGGAAAATGAATATCCCGTCTTGCCAGGCTGGCATACCGGAGGCCGACGATGCCTTGATCGTGCGCCTGCCGAGGAAGAACGAGGTCTGCATGATGTCGAAGTCGAGGCCGTGACGTCGGGCCATGGTGAGAATGCGCGGCACGCGAGGGCTTTGCATGTAGCCCACCTTGGCGATGATGCGCGTGACCTCGTCGTTGCAGATCGGCGTGATCTTGATCTGCTCATGCTCCGGCACCCAGGGTACGTCGAGGGTCTTGATCGTGAGGATGATGTTGCGCTGGTGCAGCACCTTGTTGTGCTTGAGATTGTGCAGCAGAGCGCCCGGCGCATTTTCCGGATCGCTGGTCAGGAATACCGCAGTGCCCTTGACGCGCACGGGCTGCGATTTCTCGAGCATTCGAAACAGGTCGGCCACCGGAAGGCTGTCCTTGCGTTCCTTGTTGTAGACGATGCGCGAGCCGCGCACCCAGGTCCACATCAAGACGATGAGCACTGCGCCGAAAATCAGCGGCATGTAGGCACCATCCATCAACTTCAGCAGGTTGGCACCGAAGAAGACGCAATCGACGATGATGAAGGGTGTGACGACCAGAAAGGACTGCCACGGCTTCCAGCCCCAGACCTGGCGAGTGACGATGTAGAAGAGCCCCGCGTCGGCCAGCATCGCACCTGTCACGGCAATGCCATAGGCGTTGGCAAGTGACGATGAGTTGCGGAACAGCACGACCAGAACCAGCACGCCGATCATCAGCAGCCAGTTGATCTGCGGCAGATAGATCTGACCGCGCTGGGTTTCCGACGTGTGGCGGATTTCCAGCCGTGGCAGGATGCCCAGCTGCACCGCCTGTTGCGTCAGCGAGAAAGCCCCCGTGATCACGGCCTGGCTGGCGATGATCGTGGCAACAAGCGCCAGTGCGATGAAGGGCACCAGAAATCCCTCTGGGGCCATGGCATAGAAGGGGCTGAAATTCTTGTCCGCCATGGCGGTAGGATTCTTCAGGATCAGGGCACCTTGTCCAAGATAGTTCAGCACAAGTGCGGGAAACACCAGCCCGACCCATGCTGCGCGGATGGGATTGCGCCCAAAATGGCCCATATCAGCATAGAGCGCTTCAGCGCCCGTCACTGCAAGGAAGACCGAGCCAAGCACGATCAGGCCGATCATGCCGTGGTTCAGCAGGAAGTATGCGGCATAATAGGGACTGAAAGCCTTCAGGATCGTGAGGTCATCGCCGATATGCATGATACCCAGCACGGCGAGCGTCAGGAACCAGACCAGCATGATGGGACCAAAGAAGGTTGCGACCTTGCCTGTTCCTCGGCTTTGCACGGCAAACAGGCCAATCAGGATGATTACGGCGAACAACACGATATAGCGATCGGACGCGATCCATGTGTCCTTGATCGAATCGATCTGCTTCAAACCTTCGACGGCAGAAAGCACCGAAATTGCAGGCGTGATGATGGAATCGCCATAAAAGAGTGCGGCACCGATGACGCCAAGGAAGAATACCGGACCCATGTTGCGGCCCATTTTTGACTGCGCCAGCGCCATGAGGGACAGCGTGCCGCCCTCCCCCTTGTTGTCGGCCCGCATGATGAAAACGACGTATTTCAGGGTGACCACGACCACCAGCGCCCAGATCAGCAAGGACACCACGCCGATCACCTCTAGACTCGACGCGACGCCGTCCTTGGCCGTGTGGTGCAGCGATTCTTTCAGCGCATAGAGAGGACTGGTGCCAATATCGCCATAGACGACACCGACCGAGCCAAGCGCCAGGCCACCAAATCCGGCCTTGTGGTGCCCGTCGTGGCCAATATGCCCATCGTCATGACCGGCTGGCGTCGGCGACGCAGCCGGAACGGGCGATTTATGCTCTGTGCTCATGGGGAAAGTTTGTCTGGTTCTGCCGTTTGAATTGTGTGACAAACCGGCGGTTCGGCCATCTGGAGCCGTCGGACTTGGGCTGGTGTATACACTATCCCTCGGCCGCATCAAAGGGCACTGTCCGGGTCGATCTCAAACAGAGTTGCATGGCTGGGTTGTTTCCCGCTATCTGCCCTCACCGCAGTTCTCTGACCGGGGATATCCATGGCACCGCGCACGCTTTACGACAAAATCTGGGATGACCATCTGGTCGACGAGCAGGCCGATGGCACCTGCCTGCTCTACATTGATCGCCATCTCGTGCATGAAGTGACCAGTCCCCAGGCTTTCGAGGGCCTGCGCATGGCCAAGCGCAAGGTGCGCTCGCCCGAGAAGACGCTGGCGGTCGTCGACCACAACGTGCCGACCACGGACCGCTCCAAGGGCATCGAAGACCCGGAAAGCCGCATCCAGGTCGAAACGATGGCGAAGAACGCCAAGGAATTCGGCATCGAGTATTTCCACGAGACCGACAAGCGCCAGGGGATCGTGCATGTGGTTGGGCCGGAACAGGGCTTTACGCTGCCTGGCACCACGATTGTCTGCGGTGACAGCCACACCTCCACGCATGGAGCTTTTGGCGCACTCGCCCATGGCATCGGCACATCCGAAGTGGAGCACGTGCTGGCGACCCAGACGCTGATCCAGAAGAAAGCCAAGAATTTCATGGTTGAAATCGATGGCACGCTCGAAAAAGGCGTGACGGCGAAGGACATCGTGCTGGCGGTGATTGGCGAGATCGGCACGGCTGGCGGCACAGGTTCGGTCATCGAGTTCGGTGGTTCGGCCATCCGTGCGCTGTCGATGGAAGGCCGCATGACGGTCTGCAACATGACCATTGAGGGTGGTGCCCGTGCCGGCATGATCGCGCCGGACGAGAAAGCCTACGCCTATCTCAAGGGGCGCCCCAAATCGCCCAAGGGCAAGGCTTGGGATGCGGCGCAACGATATTGGGAAACATTGCACTCCGACCCCGGTGCGCATTTCGACCGCCACCTGATCCTCAACGCCAATGATCTGCCGCCCATCGTGTCGTGGGGCACCAGCCCGGAAGACGTGATCTCGGTAAGTGGCATGGTGCCTGATCCGGCGGGAATCGCGGATGAGAGCAAGCGCCTGTCCAAGCAGCGTGCGCTCGATTACATGGGGCTGAAGGCGGGAACGAAGATCACGGATATTGCGCTTGATGTGATCTGGATCGGCTCCTGCACCAATGGTCGGATCGAGGATTTACGTGCGGTCGCCAAGATCGTCGAGGGCAAGACGGTGAACAGCCGCCTTGCATACGCGATGATCGTGCCGGGGTCCGGCCTGGTGAAGGAACAGGCCGAGGCCGAGGGCCTGGACAAGATCTTCCTGAAGGCCGGGTTTCAGTGGCGCGAGCCGGGCTGTTCCATGTGCCTGGGCATGAACCCGGACCAGTTGAAGCCGGGCCAGCGCGCGGCCTCGACCTCGAACCGCAATTTCGAGGGCCGCCAGGGCTACAAGGGCCGCACGCATCTGGTGTCGCCGCAGATGGCAGCCGCGGCGGCCGTGGCTGGGCGGTTCGTGGATGTGAGGACGATCTCGTGAACCAGCCGGGGGATCGTGTCAGCGAGGACGCCAAACGTGACCTCGCCCGCCTCTCCCGCGAGGGTGAAACCTTGGGCGGCACTGCTATGGACACGGCGTCGCGGGGCCT
Organism: Hyphomicrobiales bacterium; assembly: GCA_031378805.1. GTDB lineage: Bacteria > Pseudomonadota > Alphaproteobacteria > Rhizobiales > Beijerinckiaceae > JADCCX01. The sequence goes on along the minus strand of JANNEO010000127.1, from coordinate 4,288 downwards.
GGGCAAGCCTGATGACGAGGATTCCATTGATCGCCTCGGTCGCAAGCTCGGGCGAGGTCTTGCCTTTGCGGTGCTGCCCTTTGCACTCTGGTATTTCGGGCAGACGGCTGGCTGGTGGTGAAGGCGTCCACCCTTCGATCTTGCGCGTATACCCAGCAAGGAGACATCCATGCTCAAGCTTGCTTTTGCCATCCCCGGCATTGCCCTGACCGCCGCCATCATCTGGGCGTTTGGACGCGCTGATTTCTGGGCCTCGAGTGCGCAGATTGTCGCCAATCCCTGGGGCGTGGTGACACTGATCGACCTTTATGCCGGGTTCGTCTTTACCGGCATCATCATTGCCGCGATCGAGCGCTGGAAGCCCTGGGTTTGGGGCTTGCTGGCGCTCTCGCTCGTGCTGGGCAACGTTGTCTACGCCATTTGGGGTGTCATGCGCGGGGTCCAGGCACTACGCAGCCTTGCCGTCCGATAGAACGGACGCCTTGGATCGTGTGGATTTCAAGATAACGGTTTGCGCTGCATTTTCAGGTTGGGTTTGCCTGGCCGAGAGCCACAACCAGAACGCGAGCGTCATGACTGCGCCCGCCGCCATGGCGATGAACTGCCACCCCCGTGTCGCCTCCAGCCAGGACTGTGGCAGCACGGCGAGAACAACCGCAAACAGCAATGCGGACAACCTGACGAGGCCCAGGCGCAGGCTGGCCAGGCCAGCGGCCCGGTAGCTGCGAGCCAGGATGAATTGGCCCAGTCCCTGCGCTGCAAGGCCAAGGCCTACCGTGACCATGGAGACATGCCATGCGGCCGTCACAATCCCTGCGGAGAGATTGACTGTGGTGGAAAATCCGATGGCTGCGCTGAGGCCGGTACGAATATAGGCCTGTGTCAGGCCGACCTGTCCCCAGGCGAGCTGCGCAGGATCGCGCGGGGAAATGCCGCAAGCCAAGCGCAGTGCCTCCGCGCTTTCGGGATTCGCACCGCAAATGGCGACCAGTCCAAGGCGGGTGGCTTCAACCACGGCCGCGGAAGGTCGGGCAATGGAGGCCCCGATGAAGGTGCTGGCGGCGGCCTCGATGGCATATCCGGCGATGGCAATGACCGCCAGCGGAAGGATGATGCATCCAGCACCGGCCACTGCCATCATGCTCTTGCGCCGGAGCGGCAGCACGGGGGATAGCGCAAGGGCGGTTCCTGCCGCGATGAGCGCTGAGGACGCGAAGGCTTTCAGTCCTTCCCCATGGAGAGTTGTCACCCAGGCTGGCCACTGCTGCAGAAGCAAGGGGGACGTCACGCTCCATCGTTCGCGCGCTTCCGCGACTGCCGCCAGCGTTGTCGCTTCGCTTTGTCCAGGAAGGGGCAACGGACCGAAATAAAGCAGTCCGATCCCAAGCATCAATCCCAGAGCTGCGAACACGCCTATGACCAGGATGGCAGCCTGGAGGACGCTGGCTCTGATGCCGCCTGCCAATACCGCGAGGAGCGCGAGCAGCGGTGGCAAGAAAGCGGCCTGAATCTGGGCGAAGGCATGATGTGCCCCCGTGGGCAGGGTGTTGCCGGCGGTCAACAGGCGCAGGATTTCCACCCGAGACGCGTCAAGGCCTGCCAGCGCAAGCACACTGCCAACAAGGATCAGACCAAGGCCGCGGATCACAGCCATGCTGGGGACATCCCAAAGCATTCCGCCTTGCGGTTCAGGACGCGCCCTGCGCATTCCCCAGCGCATGGTGGCATGAGCCATCAACAATCCCGCCAATGTACCCAAGAGGCTTGCCAGCCATTGGTCTGGAGTGACTGCCGGCACGAGCGTGGTGATCGCGGCAGTCACAACAGCCGACAGGACAAGTCCGCCCGCCATCACACCCAGCGCGGGTCTCGAACCCGAGAAGACCCGTTCCTGCGTGGTCCGCGAGCGCCATAGCATCGACAGAAGAACAAGCATCGCCATCGCTTGAAGGAAGAGCTGAACCCAGGTTCCAGGAAGGCCGACGCGCTCTGCGACCAACAGCAAAGTCAGCAGGGCCAGCGTGACCAGGGCAGGCGCAGTCAGCGAGGATGTTTGCGGCGAAGGCATGTGTGACGAGGCTTTGGAAGGTTGATTTGAACCGTTTGTATGGCTTGCATCCCTGGATTGAACACGTCAATGTCACTTCACACAAACACGCGGCGGAATGATGCGACATGACCATTCCAGCGCGGGAGGGAACCCTTGTGATGCCTGACGGGCATATCATAATCGCGGATGATCACCCGTTGTTTCGAGGTGCGCTGAAGCAGGCGATCCTAGGGGCAAGCGCGGGCGTAACAGTGTCCGAGGCAGGCTCTTTCGAAGAGGTCAACGGGTTGCTGGGCAAAGGCGCGGCTGCCGACCTGATCCTGCTCGATCTGAACATGCCGGGGATGCAGGGTTTCTCCGGCCTTGCCTATCTGCGCGCCAGTTTCCCCGAGATACCCGTGCTGGTGGTGTCGGCCAACGAGGATCCGCTCGTGGTCCGTCGCTGTCTTGATTTCGGTGCATCCGGCTTTCTGCCCAAGACGCAGGGCATCGATGCGATGCGTGCTGCCATCGCGGCCGTCATGGCGGGCGGCACGTGGACGCCGCCGGATTTTGACCCCATGGCTCCGGTGGATCGGGAGTCGGCCGATATCGTCAAGCGGCTCGCCAGCCTGACACCGCAGCAGGTGCGCGTGCTCATGATGCTGTCCGAGGGGATGCTGAACAAGCAGATCGCCTATGAGCTGACGGTGTCCGAGGCGACCGTGAAAGCCCATGTGTCCGCCATCCTCACCAAACTGGGCGTGGACAGCCGCACGCAAGCGGTGATTGCTGCGTCCAAGATTGATACGGGGCAGTGGCAACCCGAGCAAACAGCGTGAAATCCATCTGACAGCCTTGTTTTGGCCGCTGTGATGGAGAGACTGCCTGTCTCACATGGAGGACTTGTCATGCGTGCTATTTGGCGAATGCCTGCGGGCTTGCGTGCCGCAGCCTTGGCGGTGGCCATCGGGGGCATCTCGCTGGTGCCCGTTTCTGCCCAGACGTCGGGTCGCTTCACGTTTCAGCCCATCGAAGGGGGCGTGATGCGTCTGGACAGCGAGACAGGTCATGTCTCGCATTGCACGCGGACTGGCGAGAGCCTGGCCTGCCGCAGCGTTGCCGATGATCGCGCCGCCCTGCAGGAGGAAATCGACCGGTTGCGCCGCGAGAACGAGGAACTGCGCTTGTCCGGTGGCAAACCCTCAAGCCCGGGTGCCGTGGGCAGGTTGCAATTGCCCAGCGAGGACGACATCGACAAGGCGATGACCATGGTGGAGAAATTGATGCGCCGGATGATGAAGACCTTCCGGGAGGATGGACAGGGTTCGGAGCGGCTGTAAGCGCAGCATTTGCGTCATTGACGCCACAGCCCATTGACGGGACTGCCCATTGACGCCACCTGCCGCTGGGATACCCTTGGCGTGACGCCCGCCGCAAGAGCGTGCGCATCAGGGAGATCACCATGAAGCACCTGCTGGCCGCGGCAACCTCCGTGTTGCTCTCGTTTTACGCACCACTTCTGACGCCTGTCGTGGCTCAGCAGGCTGCGAAAGCCGTTGCGCCCACCTTTAAGGTCGATCCCTTCTGGCCGAAAGACTTGCCAGGCAATCTTCTGCTGGGACAGGTGGCGGGTGTCGCCGTGGACCGGCAGGACAATATCTGGATCCTGCACCGTCCGGCCTCTCTGATGGATGACGAGAAGGGCGCTCAGAAAAATCCGCCCGAAACGCGCTGCTGCCAGGCTGCTCCGCCCGTGCTGCAATTTTCGAAAGATGGTCGCCTGCTGCGCCAATGGGGCGGTCCTGGCGCAGGCTACGCTTGGCCGAAGAACGAGCACGGCCTGCACATTGACCGCGACGGGAATGTCTGGTTGGGCGGCAATGAAAAGGATGATCAAATCCTCAAGTTCACGCCGGACGGCAAGTTCCTGATGCAGGTGGGGCAGGCGGGAACCGAGCCCGGATCGAACAATACGGCGCGGTTGAACCGTCCCGCCCATATGTTCACGGATGATGCCGCGGGGGAGCTTTACGTCGCTGACGGCTATGGCAACCGCAGGATCATTGTGTTCGACATGAAGACAGGTGCCTACAAGCGCCACTGGGGCGCCTACGGCACGAAAACACCGACGGACGACAAGCTGCCGCCCTACAAGCCGGTGGCCTTCACGGACCAGTCGAAATCCTTCTCCAACCCCGTGCATTGCGTGCGCATCTCGAACGACGGCCTCGTCTATGTCTGCGACCGGGCCAACGA